>JBBRLG010000070.1:0-19162 GCA_038231495.1 Gemmatales bacterium
CCCCTTGGCCATGGCCGTCGGCCCGCCCGCACCGGCCAGCACGGCCATCATGGCGATGACGACGACGCTCACCAAGGGATGCTTCAGGTTGACCGTGGAGCGCGGCTCTTCCAATTCATCAAAGTAGCCGACGACCTCATCCAACCTCACCTGAATCTGCGCCATCGTTCGACCTCCGCGCCTTGTCCTAGGAAACCACACGGAGGAAGGTATAGGAAGCGATCAGCCAAGGCGCAAGTCTACCCAGATTACCCAAAGTGCGCGCTAGCCCTGCTCTACCCCCCTTCGCAAGGGGGGAAGCAGTTGATGCCGGTGAACGGTTACAAAGTATCATGTCATGGGGCGTCATGATACTTGGGTACCCTGGGAACGGTCGAATGCCCTCGACCGTTCCCAGGGCTGGGGCGGTGGTACAATACACGATTGATCGCTCGGCTGGACTGGAGGAACTCCCATGACCACGAAGGAAGCGGTAGTTGCAGAGCAAGTCACCAAAACTCCGGGTGTGGTCGGCGGCGAGGCTTGCATTCGCGGCACGCGGATCATGGTCTGGTTGCTGGTGTACTTTCGTCGCCGTGGGCAGACCGACTCCGCGCTTCTGAACGCCTACCCCGGCTTGACGACGCCCGATCTCGATGCCGCCTGGGACTACTACCGCCGCCAACCGGTAGAGATTGAGCAGGCAATCTGGCAGAACACGGTTGCAGCCAACCACCAACCGGGCACGCCCGTGCCGGCCTGGGCGTTGGTGCAGGCACGCCTGCTCGGCTTGACCGACGACCAGGTGTGCCAAGCCTTCGACCCACCCTTGACTGCGGGGGAGGTGGATGCGGCCTGGGAAGAATACCGGCAACATCCCGAACAGATCGATCGGCGGATTGCTCAAAACCGTTTGGTGGCATGAAAGATGGCTGCCCTTCTTGCCGACGAGAACTACTCGCTGCCCGTCGTCGAGGCCTTGCGCGCCATGGGCCATGACGTGCATACCGTCCAGGACGCCGGACTGGGAGGGCGAGCCGATAACGACATCCTGGCCGCGGCCACCGTCGCGGGCCGGGCGGTCCTCACCTACGACCGGGACTACCTGCGCCTGCACCGGACGAGTCGGCCGCACGCCGGGATTGTGTTCTGCACGGGTGATGCGGACTGGGCCGCCTTAGCTGTCCGTGTGGATCGCGCGCTTGCTGTCGTCGGGCCGCTGGCCGATCAATTGATTCGCGTGTACCGTCCCAACATCCCCTGACCTCGCGCGGGCGTAACATGGCCAAGAAGAAAACCGACGCGGCTCCGAAGAAAGCCAAAGCATCTACCGCGTCCGTACCCGTCGATTCGATGAAGCACACGTCCGAAAAGCGTTCCAACATCCCCACGCGCGAACTGGCCGGGTTCGCCGCCGAGGACGAGGCGACGCCGAAGACGATCCTCTATCCGCGCGACCCGTCCCTCGACCCGCAACTCGTGAGGACAAGGCCACCGTCCGCGTGACCGGGCCATTCACCGTCGAGAGCCTGTCACCCCACCGAATGCTACCGACCGGCGACGCCGAGGCTGCACCACCTGCGCAGCCGGCGGCCATCGGTTCGGCGAGCTACCTAACCACCATCCTCGACAATCTCCGCAAGGCCAGCGTGCAAAACACGGTAAAGAAAGAGCGGCTCGTCTTCGACCGGCTCGACACCTTCCCCGGAGAATACATCCAGGCCGAGGGGACGTTCACGGAGAGCGGCACGGCGAAAGGCGTCCGCGTGAGCATCGGTCCGGAGTTCGGCACGGTCGGGCCGGAGTGGGTCCAACAAGCCGGCATGGAAGCGATCAAGGGCAGCCGGTGCGAACTGCTGCTCGTCTGCGGTTTCGCCTTCGACCCGCACGTTCACGAGCAGACGCAGGAGTTGAAGAAGGAGATGCGTTTCGGCAAGCTGCGCATTCTGGCCGTGCGCATGAACCCCGACCTGGCGATGGGCGACGAACTGCTGAAAAAGACCGGCGCCGGCAACCTGTTCATGGTGTTCGGCGAGCCGGACATCGACCTGCGAAAGCAGAAAGACGGCAAGCTTGTCGCCGAAGTGCGGGGGGTGGACGTTTACGACCCGACGACCGGCGAGGTGCGCAGCCACGGCACCGACGACATCGCGTGTTGGTTCATCGACACGGACTACAACGGTGAGAGCTTTTTCGTCCGGCACGCCTACTTCTGCGGCGGCGGCGAGCCGTATGAGAAGCTGAAGAAGGCGCTTCGGGCGGAGATCGACGAGGGCGAATGGTCGAAGCTGTACTCAACGCGGAGCCTGCCGTTCGACGCGCCGAAGAAGGGTAAAATCGCGGTAAAGGTCATCAACCACTACGGCGACGAAGTGCTGAAAGTCTACCGTGTGCCGTAATGGGCACTCGAAGCCACCGGAACGAGACGGGACGCTAGGGGTCGGAGAAGTAGGGTACGCCGATAAAGCTGCGGGGCAAGAGGAGGAAGGCTGGGGAGAGGAAAAGGGGTCAGGTTCATTTATTGACACGCGCAGGGATGAGGGCGATAAATGAACCTGACCCGAATGGCATTAACTTAGCGCGGCAGAAATCGGCGCAACTCATTAGCAAGTCAATGCTTACGCCGCAAATGCCCTGCCGGAAGATCAATTGTCGTAACTCGTTTTTGGCAAACGGTTTCCGTCCATTTCTGCCGCGCTAAGTTAATGCCATTCAACCTGACCCCTTTGTTTCGGCCGACGCCACCGCACCATCCGCAACGCCCGACGACTCGATAGCGCTGGCCGTTGTGCTGGGCCGCGGTCTTCAACCCGCGCCGTCCGCAAGCCGAGCAGCGGCGGCGGGCAATGATGCGCCAATCCGCCTGTATGACTCCGGCGGGGCGGCGCACGTGCCCGGCGCCTCATTTCGGCGGATATTTTTCTTGGCGACGCGAAAGGCGGGCAGTACACTCCTGGAAGATTCGCCCGCCCCCTATTCACCGGAGGTTTCTCATGAAACGGTACGCACTGCTGGTTCTGGCGGTCGGCCTGCTGGTCGCCGCCGACGCCCCGAAGGACGACGAGGCCAACAACGAGTTGAAAAAGCTGGAAGGCACTTGGCTGGTAATCTCCGGCGAGGACAACGGTAAGAAGCTCTCCGACGAGACGCTCAAGAACGCCCGCCTGACCTTCGAGGGGGAAAAGCATACGGTCAAGGCCGGCGACACGACCTACAAAGGGACGCATAAGCTGGACCCGACGAAACAGCCGAAGGCCATCGACATCATGGACACGGAAGGCCCCTTCAAGAACAAAACGGTGCTGGGCATCTACGCACTGGACGGCGACGAGTTCAAGCTGTGTTACGCCGCCCCCGGCAAGGACCGGCCGAAGGACTTTTCTGGGAAAGAGGGCACGGGCAATTACTACCACGTCTGGAAGCGTGAGAAGAAGTAAGGGCCAATAAAATGAAGAGACCGGGGCGGGTTCGCGGCCTGCCCGCCCCGGTGAGAACGTTGGGCGAACCATTGACCCCGACCGTCCCACGCGGCATCCTCTTATCATGCCGCGAACCATCCCCGCCAAGTTCTAGCTGCTGCACGTCCCCTATCGCGCCCCCGCCCTCCACCGCGGCGACCGCACCCCCTGCCTCTTGCGCGACGCCGAGGTCGTCATAACCGGCTGGACTTCGGCCCGCATCCCCTGGCCGCGCTGCCGGGTTGTAGGGCATCGCGGCGGGTCCGGCGTCTTGCTCGATGAAGAAATGGCCCGCCGCCGTCCGGAGCGAATCCGCGGCCGCGGTCGGCTACTGGTGGGGTGTCCACACGGGAGTGGTCTGGCGCTGGCCAAACGCCCAACGCCGTGCGGATCATGCGGACCAGGGGGGCGAGCAAGTTAAAAGAGGAAAAGGGGTCAGGTTCATTTATTGACACGCGCAGGGATGAGGGCGATAAATGAACCTGACCCCTTTGTTTCGGCTGTGACCCCTTTGTTTCGGCTGACCCCTTTGTTTCGGCTTGACCCCTTTGTTTCGGCTAGGGCTTCGCCCGTTTGTAAACGGCCAGCATGTTGCCCGTGCCCTTCTTGGCGTCGAATTCCTTGGGCCGGTCTTTGCCGGGTGCCGCCTGGCAAAGCTTGCCCGCGTCGCCGTCGAACTCGTAAATCGCCGCGTACGCCTTACCCTTTTCATCGCCTTCGGTCGGGGTCGAATCCAGTTCCTTCGGCTTTTTCGAGGGATCGACCTTGAAGGTCCGTTCGCTGACGGCTTTGTCGTCGGCGTAGACTGTTACCTTGTCGCCCTTGACGACCAGTTTCATCTTCTTGACCTGTTCCTGCGGCATCTTCTCGCCGTCCTGCTCGGCCGACACCAGTTGCCATGTGCCTTCGAGCTTTTTCAATTCCTCCTTGGCCGCGTCGCTTTTCTTGTCGTCGGCGGCAGTCAGGCTCGCGAAGACGATCGAGGCCGCGACCACCAACAACGCGCCTTGCAGTCGAAACATGGGGAACCTCCTCAGTGGGGAAAGGAACGGACAGGAAAGGTAAGTATAGACGCAGCGCAAGAGAGGAAAAGGGGTCAGGTTCATTTATTGACACGCGCAGGGATGAGGGCGATAAATGAACCTGACCCCTTTGTTTCGGCCAGATAAGGACTTACGGCGACAAGTAAAACGGGTGTGCCGGAAACGGTGCCGGAAACCCGAACAAAAGCTCCCTGCGTTCCGTAGGGGGCATCTACCTTTCTTTGCACCCCGTATCTTCTTTTGTTTCCCCTTTGGATTCCTTCCCTTTCGGCGGCTGCGGGTGCTCCGGGTGTGGCAACGGTTTCGGGTGAGCCCTTCACCAACCCCGGAAGCTTTATCTCGTGCGGAAGGTCCGCGCGGTCACGCGGGATCCGACAACCGCTTTTCCTTTGGCAAGGGTGGCCTTTTTCGTGGCTAGGGTCGAGATTGGCGAGGGTCGATCCGGCGTCGTTGGTGATGCGTAAGAGCCTACTGAAAAAGAGTTTACGGCTGCCTTGCGCAGGGCGTTTGCGCAAAAGCGGTTCGACCCTCGCCATATGTTGATTGGCGTGGCTAGGGTCGGACAGGCCCGGTCGTCATCCAAAGGGGTCGCGGTGGGACAACGATTGGCGCACGACTCCCCCCGGCGACCAACACACGGTCCCGAAAGATTTGCCACCCCCCATTCTCCAGAAGAGCCGAAAATTAGTTGTCAGTCGGCTTTGGCCGGAGTATGATATCGCCCAAAGGACGACAGGAATGCCGGTCGCTTGCACTATTTCCGAAGTTGCTGTCGGGCGGCAAAGGCGACGGCCGCGGCGCAGGTCAAGGGCGATCGACCCGGGCTCAATTCCAGGCGAAGAATTCTTGCCGTCCGCCTTTGAGCCATTCCTGCTTGCAGACGTGCGCAGGCTGTAAGCCGTAACGGCTTCTGTGAAGCCTTCCTTCTGCTGGGAAACAGAACATGCCAGAGCTTTTACATCCGGGCGTCTATGTCCAGGAAGTGCCGTCGGCCGTCCGCGCCATCGAAGGCGTGAGTACGTCGACGGCGGCGTTTGTCGGCGTGACCGACAAGGGGCCGATACCGGGAAGAACGCTGCCCAATGGCCGGATGGCCCAACCGGGCCTGGTGACGAGCCTGACGGAATACAACCGCCGCTACGGCGGGTTCCGCCGGGACAGCTTTCTGACCTACGCCGCCCGAGCCTTCTATGAAAATGGCGGCCGGCGGCTCTACATCGTGCGCGTGGCACCGACGAACGCCGCGACGGCGACCGGCACGATCGGAACGCTCCAATTCGCCGCGGCCAACGAGGGCGATTGGGGCAACCGCATTTGGCTCACGGTTACCGACAGCTCGGACGGTGACACTGCCAACCATTTCAAACTCCAGGTGATGTACGGGACGACCCAGGCTGACGCCCTGGCGAACGTGGTCGAAACGTTCGACAACGTTACGTTCCGCAGCGCGGTCGCGACCGATCCAATCCCTGCAAACTACATCCGGACCCTGGTCAATAGCCGGTCGGAATATATCGCCATCACCGCGGATCTGACCGCCCGGCCGGCCAACCAGGCCATGCAACAGCTGACCAACGGCACGGACGGCACGGGCGCGATCAATCGCATCGGCGCGGTCGCGCCGAACAGCAACGTTGCGGGAACCGGACTTCATGCCCTGGACAAAGTGACCGACGTCAACTTGATCGCCATCCCCGGCGACGGCCTACCGGCGACGGTCAATGCCGGCATGGCGTATTGCAAGAACCAACGCGCTTTGCAGGACTGTTTCTTCATCGGCGACGTGGGGTCGATTGCCAACGTCGATTCGGCCCGCGCGATCGGGGCCCAGCCCGACGACGTCATTCAGATCGCCGACGCCCGCACCTTCGCCAGCCCCGCCGGTTTTGGCGGCGTACCGATCGACCGGTCGGCCGGCGATTACGGCGCGGTCTATTACCCCTGGATTCTGGCGGCCGACCCCATTGGGGCCGGGCCGAATCCCCGCATCTTGTTGCCCCCGTCGCCGTTCCTCGCCGGGATTTACGCACGCATCGACAACTCGCGGGGCGTCTTCAAAGCGCCCGCCGGGACGGAGGCGGGTGTGGCCGGGGCACTGTCCACGGCCACCATCGTCAGCGACACGGAGCAGGACCTGCTCAATCCCATCATGATTAACGTCGTCCGCACCGTGCCGACGAGCGGCATCGTGGTCTGGGGAGCGCGGACCATCGGCAGCGACGCCTCCTGGCGTTACATCCCCGTGCGGCGGCTGGCGATCTTCCTGCGCGTCAGCATCTATTACGGCATCCAATGGGCCGTCTTCGAGCCGAACGACGAGCCGCTGTGGGCTGCGTTGCGTCTGAACATCCGCGCTTTCATGCTGACGCAGTTCCGCGCGGGGGCGTTCCAGGGCGGCAAGCCCGATGACGCCTTCTTTGTCAAATGCGACAGCACCACCACGACCCAGCAGGACATCGACAACGGCGTGGTCAACATCCTGGTCGGCTTCGCGCCGCTGAAGCCGGCCGAATTCGTGGTTTTGAAACTGAGCCAAAAGGTGAATCAGCCGGCCGCGTAATCAACGAGGAGCAAGACCAACGATGGCACGTTTGAACCCCAGCACCAACCGCTTCGACCCGTACCGCACCTTCCGCTTCAAGGTGAAATGGGACGGGCAGTACGTGGCCGGTCTCACGAAGATGGGCGCGCTCAAGCGGACGACCGAAATGGTCGAGTTCCGCGAGGCGGGCGAGAACATTACCAGCCGCAAGCTGCCGGGCAAGTCGAGCTACCAGGCCGTCACGCTCGAAGCCGGCGTCACTTACGACACGGCCTTCGAGGACTGGGCCAACCTGGTCAACGACTTCGCCAGCCACAGCCTCACCAGCCTGGGCGAGTTCCGCAAGAACATTACCGTGGACGTGTTCAACGAGGCCGGCCAAAAAGCGCTTTCGTACAACCTGTACCGCTGCTGGGTCTCGGAATACCAGGCGCTGCCGGACCTCGACGCCGGCGCCAATGCGGTGGCGATCACGAGCATCAAGCTGGAATACGAATGGTTCGAGCGCGATCCGGCCGTGAACGAGGCGGCCGGCCCCGCGCGGATCGGGTAAGCGATGGGACCGCGACAGCAGTCGGAGTGGACCGTCGATCTGCCGGGTGGACTGATCGACGAAGCCGGCCGCCGCCTGGCCACGGCCGAGTTGCGGCCCCTGACCGGCAACGAAGAAGATTGGCTCGCCGCCAATGCGCAGGTGCCGTGCGCCCGGGCCGTCACCAAGCTGTTGGGCGTGTGCCTGGTGCGTCTCGACGACGCAGCCGTCGGCGTTGACCTGGTACGGCGTCTGCTCGTCGGCGACCGGGATTACTTGATGCTCCAGCTTCGGCGCATCACGCTGGGCGACAAGATCAGTGCCGTCCTCCCTTGCCCGGCCTGCAGCGCGAAGATGGACGTCGATTTCGCCGTCCAGGACGTTCCGGTTGAGCCGCGGCCGCAAACGGCGGCGACTTATACGCTGGAACTCGCCGGCCGCACGATCCGGTTTCGGCTGCCCACGGGTGCCGATCAGGAAGCCGTGCTCCATCAAGAGCCGGACCTGGCGGCGGCGGCCTTGCTGGCCCGCTGCGTCGTCAATGACGGCGGTGCGGTGCTGACGGCGGCGGATCGTTCGGCCGTGGTTGAGGCCATGGATCGGCTGGCACCTCAGATTGATCTGGAATTGGATTTAACGTGTCCCGAATGCGGCCACACCTTCGTGGCGCCCTTTGACACAACGGCTTTCTTTCTTCATGAAATGCGAACCCACGGCGACCGGCTGCTTCGCGAGGTTCATTTGCTCGCGTTCTATTATCACTGGAGTGAGGCGGAGATCCTGGGCCTGGGCCAGAACCGGCGGCGGGCGTATCTGGCGCTGTTAAGTGATGCGTTGCGTCCGGAATGAGAGGGGAGAAGACGGATGGCCGATTACCTGGCTCGTGTGGCGACGGCGGGAGCGCGGACGGCCCCTCCCGCCCGACCTCCGGTCACGGGACCGCCGCGTCTGCCTGAGATGACCGCGCCGGCCCTTGCCCCGACTGCCGTGACGCCAGAGGCACCCGCGCCCGGTGAAGCAACCGAAGGGCCGCCACCGCCACCACCCGTGCTGGTGCAATCGCCGCGACCCCTTACGCCGGACGCGCCCACCGCCGCTTGCGGCTTTGCGCAAAGCCGCAAGCGGCATCGGGGTCTGGCCAGCCCGACAACGACCACCGTGCGCATGCCAACGGGGCTGCGACCCGCTGCCACGTCGGCAGCCCTCCCAACAGCCTGGAGTGAGGCAACTACGAGCGAGGTCGCAAGAGCACCGTCGGGCCACGCGACTAGCCAGCAGCCCGTCCAGACCCCGGCTCCGAGTCAACCGTCGGCAAGCGCCGTTCCTCAAGCAACCAAAACCGAGTTAGGAGTTGCGCCCGCAAGCGAGGCCCCAGCTACCTCACGGTTGTCGGCAGCCGAGACAACGATGCCGACGCCTGCGCCACGGTCCGCGCCGAACAAAGAAGCGGTTGGACGCGCGCGGCTGGAGTTGTTGCCGCGCGCTGAAGTACAACCCCCCGTAGCCCCAAGCGGCCCGCTTGTGGGAGACGGTCACCCACAAGCGGGCCGCTTGGGGCTACGGGCGCGCGGGGATGCTTCGCCAACGACGACCGCGAATTTCCCCGTTCGCGGCGAGTCGCGCCAAGCACGGCTCACCATTGGCCGCATCGACGTGCAAGTGCATAACCAGCCGGCAGCTCCACCGGCCGCACCGCAGACGCCGGCAGAGACTGCACCCCGCGACGTTCTGGAACAACACTATTTGGAACGGTTTCGACTGCGCTTGTGACGCCCCAGGTGAGTAATGCGCCTAGCCAATTCGAGGCCCAATGAGTTACGCCGCCATTAAAGAGGTCACCCACGCGTTGCGCTCGCTGCTGCGCCGGCAACTCGTCTTCGAGTTCAATGTCCCGGTGGTGACCGTCCTGCCGCCCGGCAACGCGTTGCCGAATGCGGCGGGGGCGAACCTGTACCTCTATCGGGTCCTGGAAAGCCCGTTCACGAAGAACCAAGATTGGCGCGGCGACCGCGTAACGCCTCCGGCGACGCGGCCGGCCCTGGGATTGCAGTTGTTCTACCTGATCACGCCGTTGAGCGCCACGCCGGAAGACAACAACGCCGACGCCGGTGACGACGCCCATCTTATTCTCGGTCTTGTCATGCTCGCGCTGCAAGAGAACCCGATTCTGAACGACGTGCATCTCCCGGCCCTGACGGTGAACGGCCGCCCGGTGCCGGCCTTCGATGCGGATACGGCTCTTCCCGACTTCATCCGCAATAGCTATGAGCAAGTGAAGGTTATGCTCCTGCCGACCAGTGTGGACGAGCTTTCAAAAATCTGGGCCACGATCAATCAGCCGTATCGCCTGTCGGTGGCCTACGAGGTGTCGCTGGTCGAGCTGACGCCGACGCCACCCCCGCCCGCCGGCGGCGGCATCGTCCTCGCCACCGGCGTCAACGTCGTCACCCTCGATCCGCCGCGTTTGAACCTCCTCACTCCGTCCGGCGGTGCCCTGGCCCAGGTGGTCGGCGGCGTGCTGCAAGCCAACGACTTGCAAATTGGCGGCTTCGGCCTCCATTTTCCGGGACAGACGCCGGTCGTCCGCGTTGGCGGCAAAGTTGTAGCAATCAAACCCGTCCCCGGCCCGACCGATCGAACGCTCAGCGTCACGCTGCCGACCGACGTGGACGCCGGGCCGCAGGTGGACGTGACCGTCACGCTCAATGGCCGCACCAGCACGCCGCTGACGTTCACGGTCAACCCCTGGCTGGCGAGCACGAAGCCGATCCGCACGGCCCTGGATGCGACGCGCGGTGCTGTCGACATGAAACTCGTGCTCCTCGGCACCGGGTTCAGCGCGACCCCGCAAGCCGGCCGTTTCGAGGGACCGGGCGGCGTCACCAACGTTACGACGTTTGACGCTGGCGGCAGCGACACGCAAGCGGCGTTCGACATCCCTACCGCGCTCGTAAATGGCGTTTATAACGTGCGCATCGTCAAGGCCGACGGCAGCGCTTCCAATCCGCGGACCTTGGAAGTCCTGCCGCAAATCGATTCGCCCGCCATCGTCGCGCCCGTTGTGGTCAATGCAACCACCGTTCATCGACTCACGGTGAACGGGGCGCGGCTGAACGGCGGCGACGTACGGCTTGTGCTAGACGGAGTAACCTACGTGGCCAGAGCAAACGCCAGCGCCAACCAGTTCGTTTACACCCTTGGCCGGCAGCTGACGGCCGGGACGCATCGACTGGCCTTGAGTGTCAATGGGCAGACGTCGCGCCCGCTGGATTTTGAGGTGTAGCTTGCAGCAGGCAAACGCCACCACCTGGACCGATGCCAACCAGCAGTACCTGGTTGCCGCCCTGGCCGGCGTGCGCGCCGCCCTCGAACGACACGTTGCGCGGCAAGAGGGAGAGCCACGCCCGGCGGCCGAGCCACCGCCGCCGGAAGCCGGGCCGGACGCCGCCCCGCCCGCCCTCGACGTGCTGTGCCGGCTGTTCGACCTGTCCCCTTTTGAACGAGCGGTTGTCCTCGTTTGCGCCGGCGTGGAACTCGACGCCGCGTTCGCCGGCCTGTGCGCGGCCGCCCAGGGCGACCCCACGCGGTCTTATCCGACGTTCAGCCTGGCACTCGCCGCGCTGCCGGAATCGCACTGGAGCGCGCTCACACCGGCGGGGCCTCTACGGCACTGGCGGCTCGTCGAAGTCGGCCAGCAGCCGGCGGGCTTGCTCACGACCAGCCCGCTAAAGATCGACGAGCGCATTTTGCATTTCCTCACCGGCATCCAGCACCTGGACGATCGCCTGGTCGGACTGGTCGAGGCGGTGCCGCACGCCAGGGATCTGGTGCCGTCGCATCAGGAGTTGACTCAACGGGTGGCGGCGGCGTGGCGCCAGGCTCCGGGCCGCTTGCCTCTCATCGAACTCTGTGGCGCCGATGAACCGAGCCGACGAAGCATCGCCGCCGCCGCCTGTGCCGAAATCGGTTTGCATCTGTGCGCCCTGTCGGCGGATAGCATTCCGGCCAGCGCCGCGGAGTTGGAGGGGTTTGTACGCCTGTGGGACCGCGAAGCCGCGCTGGCAGCGACCGCCCTTTATGTAGACGCTGAAATGATTGACCTGGCCGACTCCCGGGCCGCGGCCGTCGTCGCGCGCCTGCTGGAGCGCACCAAGGGAGCCGTCCTGCTCAGTACGCGCGATCGCTGGCGGTCGCTGCGCCGACCGTCGCTCACCCTGGAAGTGGGCAAGCCGACGCGCAGCGAGCAACAGACGCTCTGGCAGGACCTGTTAGGCGACACCGCCAACCTGAATGGCCATGCCAACCAGCTGGCAATGCAGTTCAACCTGCACGTTCCCGCGATTCACGCTTCAGTCCGGGAAGCTCTGACGACGCCGTTAGACGGCGAAGCGGTGGGTCAGCGGTTGTGGGACGCCGGCCGGGCGCAGGCACGGCCCCGGCTGGAAAGCCTGGCGCAGCGCGTCGAGCCGGGCGCAGCGTGGGACGATCTGATCCTCCCCGAGGCCGAGAAACGCGGCCTGCGCGAGATTGCCGATCAAGTTGCCCAGCGCGCGACCGTTTACGACGCCTGGGGTTTCGGCCGGCTTGGCGGCCGCGGCCTGGGCATCAGCGCGTTGTTCTGCGGCTCCAGCGGCACGGGCAAGACGATGGCGGCCGAGGTAATGGCCAGCGCCCTGCGCCTCGACCTTTACCGCATCGACCTGGCCGGCGTGGTCAGCAAGTACATCGGCGAGACCGAGAAGAACCTGCGCCGCGTCTTCGATGCGGCCGAAGACGGCGGCGCGATCCTCTTCTTCGACGAGGCGGACGCGCTTTTCGGTAAACGCACCGAAGTCAAAGACAGCCACGACCGCTATGCTAATATCGAGATCAATTATTTGTTGCAGCGCATGGAGTGTTACCGCGGCCTGGCCGTGCTGGCGACGAACCGCAAAGGCGATCTCGATCCCGCCTTCCTGCGCCGCATCCGGTTTGTCGTAAACTTTCCATTCCCCGACGCGGCCCAGCGCGTCGAGATCTGGCGGCGTGTGTTCCCCGCCGCCACGCCGACCGAGGGGCTGGACTGGGAGAAGCTGGCGCGTCTGAATCTGGCCGGGGGGCACATTCGCAACATCGCCGTGCAGGCCGCGTTCCTGGCGGCGGCCGCCGGTGAACCGGTCCGGATGGGGCACGCAGCCCGGGCGGCGTGCAGTGAGTTTGCCAAATTGGAGAAGCCGCTGGCCGAGGCGGAGATTGGGGGATGGCGATGAAGACGCAGGAGCAACAGCCGACCAGGATGCCGCCTTCTCACGCGCCGCTCGTGCAGCGCAAGTGTTCGTGCGGCGGTAAAGCTGGATTCGACGGCGAGTGCGCGACGTGCCGTGCGGCACGATTGAACAGGCAACCCAGCCCTATGCAGCGGGGAACGCCTGCCCTGGCACCCTCCATTGTCCATGAGGTGTTGCGGACGGCGGGCCAGCCGCTTTCTCAGAAAGCCCGCGCCTCCTTGGAGCCGCATTTTGGCCATGACTTCAGCCGGGTTCGTATTCACACCAATGCCCAGGCAGTAGCGTCTGCGCGGGCGGTCCAAGCGTTGGCCTACACCGTCGGGCGGAATGTGGTGTTCGGCCAGGGACAATACCGACCGGAAACGGAAGCGGGCAAAAGTTTGTTGGCTCACGAGCTAACGCACGTCGTACAACAAAGCGGCACCGACCACCTTCCCGGAACGATAGCGATGGTCTCGCCAAACGATAAGTCTGAGCAAGAGGCTGAGAACGCAGCAAAGGCGGTGGGCAGCGCCCAACCATTCGCCGTCGCCCTTCACGAGCCGAGCGGCCTGGCGCGGCAAGAGGACGAATTGGAATCAGACGCAGGCGAACTCGACCCGGAGGATGAGGATCGGGATCCTCCCGACGCCGGCGCGCTTCCTCCGGCTGACGCCGGTCCGCCTCCGGTTGATGCCGGGACTCCGCCTCCGGCTGCTGCCACACCCTGTCCAACTTCAGTGACCATAGGGCAGGTTTCGGGGTTCAATCACAGCAACCTTTCTGCGGCGGACAAGGAACAATTTGCGACTTATCTCGGGACGGTCAGCCGGATGGACGTCGGTCCGGGAAAAGACCATAACGGTCATTGCATGAAGGAGAAACTCACCACGATCTCCAACAATTGTCCGCCGGAAGTCTATACGCGACAAGGCGGCAAGGCCTCCGCCCCTTGCACCGGCAACAAGTGCCTTGACATCAACCAACACAAAAACGCAGGCGATCCGCGCACCAGCTCAACCTTGTCGGACGGGCCCACTTCGTTCATTGATATGCACCGAACTTTCAATGCGCGGAGCCTCCTGGAGAACACCACAGTAAATGCCTGCACGGTTGTTTGCGAGCAGACCTATACATGCGACCGCACCCAGGCCACGACGGGCACGTTCAAGATCACGCGCAATTACAAGGCCGGCACCCACACGAAGGCCGACGGAACCACCATGCCCATAACTTCGGGGACGGTGGCCAAAACGTGACCACCAAACTGCAAAAACACCCGCGAACGGCACCGAGCTTTTCGGCCCCATCACCTACCAGAGCTATGTATGCGAATGCTATGAGCCGGTCAGTATATGGAGCCCCTCAACGTGGTTTGGGGATAAGAAAATCATTGGCGGTTATCGCGGTTGGTCCTTGAAGAGTGACAACGACTAACAGACCCCGGCAAAGCGTGGGGTAACCGTTCACTGGCAGCAACTTCTCCCCCCCTTACGAAGGGGGGTAGGGGGGTTAAGACCGCTTGAGGTTCTCGGTAATGGCGTAATTTCCACCCCCCCTGCCCCCCCTTCGTAAGGGGGGGTGAACGGTTACAGCGTGGGAAGCCGGCGGTCCGAAGGAAAGCGATTCTCCGGCCGCGTGCAAACGTCAACCGGGAAGCAGGAAGGGGACACGAAGGCATGAACGCGCACGAACTCGTAAAACGACGAGAGCTAACTCCGCCGGCCCCTGCGTTTGCCCCCGAGCGGACCGCTTTCGCGCAGCCGCCGTGCGCAGTTAGAAGCGCACCCGGACCAGGACGCTTCGGTCATGACTTCGGCCGCGTACAGGTGCAGGCCGTGGCGCCGATGCGGGTCCAGGCCAAGTTGATCGTCGGCCAGCCAGAAGATGTTTACGAGCAGGAAGCAGAGCGGGTGGCCGCGCAGGTGACGAGCGAGCCGGCGCACGACTTGGCGCCGCCGCGCCTTGTGCCTGCGGCGCTGCCCCCGATTCAGCGCCTGGGAGCTGAATTCTCCCCCGCTCTTGATGACGGGGTGGTAGCAGACGGGCAACCAAAAACCGAGGAGGAAACGCCGGCCGTCCAATCGCTGGCACAAACGAAAAATCCCAGCGCTGGTCGAGATCCTGGCGCGGAGCCGCCGCCAAATTGGGAACGGCGGCTCGCGTCCTCCGGCCACACCGGCCAACCGTTGGCTCCGGGCGTGCTTCAGTACATGGGTGACCGCTTTAATGCTAATTTTAGCAACGTTCGAGTTCACAGCGACTCGATGGCGACCGAACTGTCGGCCGGGATCCGGGCCCGAGCGTTCACGCATGGGGCACACGTTTATTTCGCGCCCGGCGAGTATTGTCCGCAGACCGACGCCGGCCGCAAGGTACTGGCTCATGAATTGACCCACGTCATCCAACAGGGCGCCGCTAGATCGGGGGCTTTCGGCCCCGTTTCGTCCGACCTGAGTTCGCCCGGTCAAGCGGCCGCGCCCATTCAACGCTTGGCTGAACTCAACAAGACGTCGGCTGCCAATTTGGTCCAGGCAAACGTCGCCCCTTGGGGCCAGGCCCCTCCTTCCGGCGACAAATATCAGGTCTCGACCGATGCCGGGAGCCAGGTCGAGTCGTGGGTTGCCTATGGCGGCAATCCTGAAAGCCAGCGCTACTGGTGCCATGGGTTTTCGCTCGGCACGTACGCCAGGGACGGTTACTCGGTCTATTCGGGGACCCCAATGCAGAAGGTGATCGCCGATGAGTGGACGGCCGTGGCACCCTCGGCGGCAGTTGCCGGTGACATCGTCGTCTTTCTCCCGAATTACGACCACTCCGCCCGCTTCACGTCCGTCGTTACCGCGGGCAGTGCCCTTGACGAGACCGCCAGCCGGTTGGACACAAAGAACGGCCAGAATGCGCTCAAGAATGACAACCTAGACGGGATTAAGACGACTTACCCGAATCGCTCCTACCGATGCTTCCACCATCGCTGAGAACGGCGACCCGAGGTACTCAATGTTTGACTTGAAGATCGACCGTTTGCAGTTGAGTATTACCAACGCCACCGGCCAGGAACACCGTATCCAGCCCATTACGCTCCGAGCCCTCGACGTTGTGGCCGAGCGCTTGCAGTTGCATCTGGCCGACGCCTGGCCCGCGACGGCTGGCAGTGATGTCGAGAGCGTACGCCTGGCGCCAATCAGCCTCCGCCTCGACGCGATGAGCGATGAACAAGCCGCGAATGAAATGGCCGGGGCACTTGTGGAAGCATTGGCCTTGAAACTGAAATGGTAGGAGTTCTCCGTGGCTGCTTTGAAAGGCGCATTTATCAACCTGGGCGCTGGTCTGTTGGGCGCGTTGCCCAACATCATCGTCTTCCAGTTCAACCCGGACCGGGTGACGCGGACG
The DNA here is from genome assembly GCA_038231495.1 of Gemmatales bacterium. Taxonomy (GTDB): domain Bacteria; phylum Planctomycetota; class Planctomycetia; order Gemmatales; family Gemmataceae; genus JBBRLG01. The sequence continues at coordinate 16,194 of JBBRLG010000070.1, forward strand.
CCGAAGCTGATTCAGCCGCCGCCGCCCAGTACCGGCGCGGGCAACCAGGATGCGCAGCAGCAGCCCGGCGAACCAGGCGAGTCGATGAGTTTCACCTTGCGCATCGACGCCACCGACCAGCTGGCCAAGTCCAACCCCCTTGCGGCCGCTAGCGGCATCCTGCCGACGCTGTCCGCGCTGGAACTGCTCATGGTGCCCAAAGGCTCGCTGTCGATCGACCTGTTCAACCTGGGCGGCGGCAAAAAGCCGCACCAGCACCCGCCGGACAAGCTGCCCGCCGTGCTGTTCTTCTGGGGGCCGTTTCGCATTCTGCCGACCAGCATTACGTCCCTGAGCATCACCGAGACGGAGTACTCTCCGCTGCTCATTCCCCTGCGGGCCGAGGTGTCCGTCAACTTGCAGGTACTCACGCCGAGCCAGCTCGCCAAGGACGCCACCCTGGCGCGCGGCGCTTACAAGTACAGCCAGGGCGTCAAGGAAGTCATGGCGGCCCTGAACCTTGCCAACGCCGTGGAGTTCGGCGTCAGTGCGAGTTTGTCGCTCTCATTATGAGCAAAAGGAGGCACGAGGTGCTCTTCAAGGGAACTCGGTATGAAAAGACCGGCGTCTACCAGGTGACGGACGCGGACGGCCGGACGTTTACGGCCCTCAAGATCCGCTTCATCCCGCCGACGCCGGCCGGCTTTCTGCACACGTTCAAGACGGGCGAACGGCTCGACATCCTGGCCTACAACTTCTACCGCAACCCGGAGAAGTTCTGGCTCATTGCCGACGCCAATACTGAAATGGACCCGGACGATTTATTGGACCCGGGTCGGCAATTGCGCATTCCGCCGGATCGGACGACCTGAGCATGGCCGACAAGGCTTACCAGATCGAACTCGACGGCGAGGCGGTCGATGAAGATTTCTACGGTGCCGTGCTGTCGCTTACGGTGGAAGAGAACACCGCCACGGCCGGCACCATGCGGCTGCGCTTGCGGATTGCGCTCCAGGACGACGGCAGTTGGAGCTTCCTGGACGCCGACCGACTGACCCTGTTCCAGAAGGTCAAGGTGTCGATCGGCTTCACGTCCGGTCAGGGTCTGGCCGGAGCGCTGGGCGGCTTGACGGGCGGCTTGACGGGCGGCAACGACAAGCTGGTTCCGGTGTTCGAGGGCTACCTCACGGCCGTGTCGCCGGCTTTCGACAGCCAGCCGGGCAACAGCACCCTCGATGTGCAGGCGCTGGATACGAGCGTTCTGATGAGCCTTGAAGAGAAAGTCGCCAGCTGGCCCAACCTGGCGGACCATGACATCGTGCAGCAGATCGTCAAGGGCTACGACGTGCAGATGAAGATCGAGGCGACGCCAACGACGCACCAGGAGAACGACACGACCATCACGCAGCGGGGCACGGACATCCAATTCGTGCGCGAGCTGGCCCAGCGGAACGGCTCGGAGTTTTATTTCGAGACGGACAAGGACAGCGGCGACGTGACGGCTTTTTTTCGCGCCCCCCAGCTCGACGGTACGCCGCAGCCCGATTTGGCGATCCAGTTTGGCGACGAGAGCAACCTGCGGAGTTTTTCGGCGCGGCTCACGGGCCAGCGACCGCTTGGCGTCAAGACGCAGCAGATCGACGTCAAGGCGAACAGTCCGAACACCGGCCAGGCAGGGAATTTGAAACGCGCCAAGTTGGGCGCGAAAGACCTGAACGATCTCGTAGGAGGCGTACTCGCCGGCCTGGTTACGCCGCAGGACGCGCAGTCGCAGATGCTCTTGCTCGGCCCGCCGACGAGTGATGCGACCGAACTGCAGACCGTGGCCCAGGCGGTGCGGGACGAAGCGGGTTGGTGCGTCGCGGCCCAGGGCGAGATTAATAGCGATGCGTACCAGACCGTGCTGCGGCCGCACCGGCTGGTGCTGGTCAAGGGGGCGGGCAAGTCGTACAGCGGCAAGTACTACGTGACGCGCGTCGTACATGAACTGCAAAGCGACGGCCGTTACACGCAGAAGTTCGAGGCGCTGCGCAACGCCCTCGACCTGGACGGCAGCGAGCCGTTTGGCGGCGGCCTGGGCCTGTCGATTCCCGGAGTCTGAGCGATGACGATGCCGACCGAGGAAATCCTGGCCCGCCTGATCGAGCGGATCGAAGGACGCTACTACGGCAAATACCGCGGCCGGGTGACCGACAATAGCGACCCCGACAACCTGGGTAGGGTCAAAGCAAAGGTGCCGCGCCTGTTAGAGGACAAAGAGACGGGCTGGGCGCTGCCGGCATTCATCTACGGGGGCGCAGCGGAGCAGGGGTTATTCGCGGTGCCCGACGTGGACGCGGGCGTGTGGATCGAATTTGAAGGCGGCGATTTGAGTTATCCGATTTGGACCGGGACGTGGTACACGAGTGGCGCCGTCCCCGAATCGGCCCAGCCGGGCAAGAAAGTGTTCAAGACCAAGAGCGCGCACAAGATCGTACTCGACGACGACGGCGGCAGCATCGAGATCACGGACACGAACGGCAACAGCATCAAAATGGATGCGAGCGCGATCAAGATCAGCACGGGGAGCGCAACCAAAATCGTGATCGAGGCACCTTTGATCGAGTTGGTGGAGAATGCGTCGCACCCGCTGGTTTTCGGCGACAACTTGCTCCAGTACTTGAACCAGATCGTGCAGGTGTACCAGACGCACATGCACCCCGGGGAACTGGCCCTCGGCGTATTTCCCGTGACGCCCGCGCCGCCGGTGCCGCCCATGCCGCCGGCCACGCCGGCCTTACTGTCGGTGAAAGTGACGACCGGTTGAAAAGGAGAAGTAACCGTCCAATGGCATCAACTGCTCCCCCCCTTGCGAAGGGGGGGTAGGGGGGTAAGAACGATTAAACTACTCGGTCATGGCGCTATCTTCACCCCCCCTACCCCCCTTACGAAGGGGGGGAGTGAACGGTTGCTCCCCCCCTTCGTAAGGGGGGAGTGAACGGTTGCTCCCC
>JBBRLG010000071.1:0-18820 GCA_038231495.1 Gemmatales bacterium
ACTCGGCTTCGGACGCGCCGCGCGCCCGTAAACCGCCGTCGGTCCAGCCGACAAAAGCACCACGCTCAACTCGCCGTCTCGGCGAGGCCGCTGAGCGTCCGTAGTGGTACCTAAAAAAGACCGAAATTGAACCATGCCCAAAGGAAACGAACTTTACTTCCGCAAGTGCTTATCGGGTATTATCTTGGGGAAGTTCGTTTCCCGACCCCCTGACACACCCCCTGGATCCTCTCCTGCCGTTGATGTCCAATCATGTCCACTGCCCGCACCCGGTGAACGGTTACAAATATTTGTCGAAAACGCTCGCATTGCACACGCCGTTGCCTGTACAATTCATCCGAATTCCAGCCCGCGCAAGAGAACCGTGCCCATGTTCATGAACGTCACGTGCCCGGCGTGTGGACAGAAAAGCCGCGTACCCTTCTTTACCCATCGTACTGCTCCTGTCTGTTCAGGAACGCCCGCCAGTGGTATGGTGGCGGTAAGGTAGCATTTCTTTCCGGAGGCAAGCCGCATGACTGCTGACACCCTCCTTGAACTGGACAAGAAGTTGGTGCCCCCTCCGGCAGCGTGGAAACGCAGCCTCCGCCATGCAGGGGAGGAGTACGCGCGCGAGGTCCAGACGGGGGTGCGGAGTGTCCTCGGGGCCGCCGAGCAGTTCAAGGAGGGTTGGGCGTTGTTCCGGCGGGAAGTGCTGGCCGGGCACGCCGACCAGGTCCAGCAGTTGCGGGACCGCTTCCTCCGCGCGTTCGCGGAGCGACTTGCTCATCTCCAGCAAGCCGACCAACTGGTGCAGTTTGCTGGCCGGGTCGCGGCCAGTGAGTTGCCCGAAGCGCAGGAACTGAAGAAGGAGATTGCCGCCCTCGAACCAATGCTAGAGCGGCTGGCTGCGAGATGGCGAACCAGGGAGGACCTGGAGCGGTTAGTTGCCGAGGATCAGGACAACGACAGTATCGGCAAGACGCCGGGCGTCTGCGGCGGCGATGCCCGCATCAAGGGCACCCGGCTCAGCGTCTCGGGGCTGGAGGAATGGCGGCGGCTCGGCTGGTCGGATGCCCGAATCCTCGACGCCTACCCGCAGCTAAAGCCGGAGGATCTGGCCGCGGCCTGGGCTTACGTGGCACAGCACCGCGACGAGATCGAGGAGGCGATCCGGGAGAATCAGGAGGCGTGACGGATGGCGCGCCTGTACGCCGACGAGGACGTGCCCCGGCCGCTCGTGGAGCACCTGCGGGCACTGGGGCACGATGTCTTGACTGCCCTGGAGGCGGGGCAAGCCAATCAGCAGGTCCAGGATTCCGACGTGCTTGCGCGGGCCACGAATCTCGGGCGGGTTGTCGTGACGCACAACCGCAAGGACTTCAAGCGCTTGCACGCGGCGACGCCTGGGCACGCCGGGATCGTCAGTTGCACCCGCAATGATGCCGACCCGAATGCTCTCGCGGCTCGCATCGACGAGGCGCTCGCCGCGAATTCCGACATCGCCGGCCAGCACATCCGCGTGAACCGGCCCCAATGACCCTCGCAGCAGATCAGGCATCAGCCTTCGTGTTGCTGTAGGCCGTTAAATTGTTTTCAGCAGCTATCACGCCCGCTGCGTACTGAGCCCCTTCTTCAAGCGTCCACCCCCGCTGCCTGGCCATTTCCTCGGCCTTCCTTGCTTGTTCCGGCGTAATGACATTTGTCCCTATTTTCAAAGCAAAGTGGATGCCCGCGAGTTGCTTGATCGGGTCAGGGTCGAAACAGCCCTTGCGCTCGAGTTGTCTGATGACCGCAAGCACGCCCTGATCGTAGAGCGGCCCCTTGTCCCCACCGGCCTCCGCAATTCGCTTGAGCCCGAGGAAAGTGGGATCATGTGCATAGTCGTCGAATCGAATCATGGCTTTCTCCGCGTTGAGAAGGCCCCATCGTCACACAGCGCTGCATCCGTTGGGCCTGTCTTCCTATTGTACACACCCCAGACGGCTTTGTTCCTCCGGAAAATTATTGACGACTTGACCGTCTCTCACCTCATCCTGATCTGATCTTGCTCGGCCTCGTTCAGACGGACGCAAGGTAGCGTATCTCGTGCTGGGCAGGTCGCGTTGAAGCCGAACGCCCCGCTTATCTCGCCGCGGTCGAACCCTTAACGCTTGGCCGACTGCTCCTGCCCTGATCGCACGCCGGGTTAAGAACGTAGCCGTGCTGTTGCTTCAATTCGGGAACCCGAACCCCTGTCCCCGCGTTCGCAGCTTGGCCCCGCAGTCGCAGCAGAACTCGACCTCATCGGTCATGAACAGGCCCAGAAAGCAGAGCGGAAAGAACACGAGCAAGAAAACGGCGAACACCACCCAGCCCATAACCCCGATCTTCCGGCGGATTACCGGCTCCGCGGCGCTGCCGCAGTATGGGCAGCTGTTGCGCCGACTGCGCCGCGAACGGCGGGGCACCCGTGGTTCGGGTTCGTCCTGGTCGATATCCTCTTCAAGCGTCACGACGACCACGGCACGGGGCGGCGGCGGCGCAGATTGCCAATCGGTCTGATGGAGCGACTGCGGCAACTGATCGACGTCGGCGACCGTCGGTTCCGTTGGTTTCGGCCGATCCGCCTTCGGTTGAGGCAGTGTGACGATCTCAGTTTTCGGTTGCGATTGCGTATTGTTCTCGGCTGTCGAAGGCTTACCCCAGTCTTGTACGAATGCCCCGGCATCCTTGGGCCGTTCCTTCGGATCGTTATCGAGACACCGTTTCAATAAGGCGCGCACCTTGGCGGGAATGTCAGCAGGCAAGAGCTTGGCCGTAAACCGACTGTGTTTGGCGCTATCGCCATAAAGCAGGCAGTAGTAAATGGTGGCAGCGAAGGAATAGACGTCGCTGCGGCAATCGGAAGTGCCGTCTCGCATCTGTTCGGGTGCGGCGAAACGAGCCGTATGGCCGGTGCCGCGGGAGTGCGGATCGACCAGGCCTGCAAGGCCAAAATCGACCAGGACGCCTTGCCCCTGGCCGGCTGCAGCCTTCTTGCGGATGAGGATATTAGCGGACTTTATGTCGCGATGGATGATGCCGCGCACGTGAGCACTGGCCAGCCCCTCCGCAAGCCCGGTAAAGAGCGAGCGGACTTGGTCCAGCGTCAACGCACCGTGCTTTTCCAAATAGCGTTCCAGGGTGGCACCTTCGACGTAATCCATCACAAAGTACCAGCAGCCCCAGTCCTCGGCTTTGTCGAAAAGATGGTCGGGGTCGATGCGGATCAGGTGGGGATGCTTGCCCAAGCTGATGAGTAGGCTCATCTCACGCTTGAACCGCCGCACGAACTCCGGATCCTGCGACAATTCCGCGTGCATGATTTTCAGGGCGCGGACCCGGTCGCCTTGGCGGGCGCGAAACACCTGTCCCCAGCCGCCGAACCCAAGCAGTTTTTCGAGCAGCCAACCGCCCAGGATGTCCCCGGATTTGGGTCGTTTGATCGCGTCCGGGCGCGGATCGACTGGGGTAGCACCGCGTGAGAATTGTGTGGCTCTGTGGCTCATCGCAGCAAGTTGGATGTCGCCCGGCCGGAGCCGGCAAGCACGCTCCAGCGACTTGGCGGCGCCGACGAAGTTGTTTCCCGCCGTCTGGGACGCGGCCACCGCGACGGCCAACACGACCGCTTCGGGCTGTTCGCGGCTCATTTGGAAATAGATGGCTTCCGCATGCTCGTGCTCGCCCCGCTGTCGGGCAGCGAGAGCAACCTCAATGCGGTGAAGCTTTTCGTCGTTGGCCTGGTTGAGCACACGTTGTTCCTGGTTATGGGCACTTTGTTCCTCCATGAAATCGAGCAGAACCCGATCTCCGCGGACTTGCAATTCCGCCAGAAAGTCGAGCTTCCCTTCGATACATCCGCCCTGTTCGAGGATCGCGTCGAGCTTGTCGTCGATGGCGGCCAGCGCCAAGGCCATTCCTGCGAACGCCGTTTCTTGCGCTGCATACAGATTGCGTAGGAGATCGAACGTCAGCGCCGCAGCCAACTCCGTGTTTTTGGCGATTTCCTCGCGCAAAAAGAACGCGAACAGCGACGCCAGCAACGGCGGTGCATCCCCGGCGCGGTGGCACAGGAGACGCGACAACTTTGGGTATTTCTTTTCGAGCGCCTGGGCGACGCGGCGGACGGCCGTGCAAGCCCCTTCGATGATGCCGCGCGGATCGCTGTAGCGCTGCCAATTCGTCATTTCCAGCTTGAAATCGGCGGCGGGCAGGTCGCCGCCCTTGAACTCGGCGCTGGCGCGCAGCTGCTTGAGTTCAGCCAGACAGGCTTCGCGAAAGTCTTTGGGCAGCTGCTCAAGAGCGGCGGCGCGCAAGAACGGCTCAACCTGCCCGCGGATATTACGAGCGGTTTGGTCCGCGCCCACAATGCGCTTGCACTGCTCCCAGAAACCGTCGCCGCTCAGTGCGACGGCGAGCGCGGCCCAAGTGCGGTGGTTTGCCGCCGCAAGAGCCTTCGGCAGCGCCTGGCTGTGGTCGGTAAAATGCGCGACGAGGAATTCGATGCCCTTGCCAGCAGTATCGGTGGCAACTTCGCCGAGCGCGTGACGCAAACCGTAACAGATCAACGTTTTGATGATCTTCATGGCCGACTCTCGTAAAGAGAAAAATCAAAACGCGCAGGGATAGAGTATCGCCTGTTATTCGGTCGGAAGCTACAGTAATTACGCGAAAACGCGAATGGCTACCCGGCAAATTGCGAAGGCAAAAACGGTTGGTCCCACTATTTTCTGCTCATCAGTGAAGTGTCAAATGTCGGCGTTGTTTGCCGAATTCGGCCGGAAAAAGAGCTGCGTCCCAATACTGTTCGCTCCTCAAGTGTGGATTGATTGTGCTTCGGCCGTTTGACGACCGCAAGACGCGCTGCATCCTTGAGCCTGCCGCCTCACCCTGCTACAGTCGTCCTAGGTCCGCTGTCGCCGCCGGACCGCCGGGGACACGGGACGGAGACGACCGCATGGGCAAGTCACGCAAGTCGGCCGACGACCTGTTTCAGACCCAGCGCCAGGCCTACCTACGCCAGGCCCAGCCGCTTGCCGCGCGCATGCGGCCGCGCTCTCTCGACGAATTTGTCGGCCAGCAGCACTTCCTCGGACCCGGCAAACTCCTGCGCCGACTGCTTCAAGCCGACCGCCTTACCTCCGCGATCTTTTACGGGCCGCCCGGCTCCGGCAAGACCGCCCTGGCGCACGTCATTGCGCAGCACACCCAGGGACGCTTTCGACCCCTCAACGCGGCGGCGGCGGGCATCAAGGAGGTGCGCGAAATCCTCGACGAGGCCCGCACCGAGTTGGAAGAGACCGGCCGTCGGACCGTCCTGTTTGTCGATGAACTGCACCGCTTCAACCGCACGCAGCAGGACGTGTTGTTGCCCGACGTTGAAGAGGGCCGCGTTACCCTCCTCGGAGCGACCACGCAGAACCCGTTCTTCGCCGTCAACACGCCGCTGTTGAGCCGGAGCCAGATTTTTACCTTTGAGCCGCTGAGCCGGGAAGACATCAAGGCGTTGCTGCGCCGCGCCCTGGTTGACACGGAACGCGGGCTGGGAAACATCGCCGTCACCCTGAGCGAGGACGCCTTGAGCTTCCTGGCCGAGGCCAGCGACGGCGACGCCCGCCGCGCCCTGGGTGCCCTGGAAGTCGGCGTGCTGTCGGCGGACACGACGCCCGTCGAGTTCACCGTGGCGCTGGCCCAGGAGTCGATTCAACGCAAGATCATGGATTACGACCCGACCGGCGACACCCATTACGACGTGGCCAGTGCCTTCATCAAGAGCCTGCGCGGCAGCGACCCGGACGCGGCACTTTACTGGCTGGCACGGATGCTGGAGTCGGGCGAGGACCCGCGGTTCATCGCCCGGCGGCTGGTAATCCTGGCGTCGGAGGACGTGGGCAACGCCGACCCGCACGCCCTCGTGCTGGCGGCGGCGACGTTGCAAGCCGTGGAGTTCGTGGGGTTGCCGGAGTGCCAATTGACCCTGGCCCAGGCCGTGACGTACCTGGCGACCGCGCCCAAGTCGAACGCGGCGACGCTGGCCATTGGCAAGGCACGCGAAGACGTGAAGTCGGGTCGCACGCTGCCGGTGCCCAAGCACCTGCGCGACTCCCATTACAAGGGTGCCGCTCAGTTCGGCCACGGCGAGGGCTATGAATACAGCCACAACCACGCCGGCGGCTGGGTGGCCCAGGACTACCTGACGGAAGCCCGGCACTACTACGAGCCGGTGGACCGCGGCTTCGAGGTCGAGATTCGCCGCCGCATGGAAGAACTGCGTCGGCGTCGGATCGAGGAGCAGCCGCCCGCGCCCGGCGATACACCCGGCGCGGGCGACGGTTAGGTGCCGCGCGGACAGGAAGCGATTACGGTAGCCGTTCCGTAACCGTTCACTCCCCCCCTTACGAAGGGGGGGTGGAGTGGACGCCGGGACTGAGTACATCAATACGTTCTTACCCCCCCCTACCCCCCCTTCGTAAGGGGGGGATAAGTTGATGTCGGTGAACGGTTACACCGTTCCAATCCGCGCCGGAATCTCCCGCCCCTCTTTCGTATTTTCTCAATTTCTCGTTAATTGTTGGCATTTGCGCGGTTCCGCCCATACTATCACGGGGTTGGTCGGGTGCGCCGTGTTTGCGTCCCCCTTCTTACCTTGACAGGAGCTTGCCATGAAGCCATTTTGGACCCGCCGCCCTAAATCCATCTCGGCCGCCGCGCGACCGCAGCCCTACCGCCGTGCGCGGTTGGGCGTGGAAGCGCTCGAAGACCGTTGCGTGCCGGCCACGTTTATCGTCAACAGCAACGGCGACACCGCCGCGCCGCCGGCCGGCACCGTGACCCTGCGCTCGGCCATCACCCAGGCCGAGGCCGACGCCACGCCGGACACCATCAATTTCGCCGCTTCGTTGACTGGCCAGACGATTACGCTGACGGCCGCACTGCCCACGCTGACCAAGGGCGAGACGATTACCGGCCTGGGGGCGGCCAGCCTGTCGGTGAGCGGCGCCAACGCTTTCCGCGTGTTCAACGTCACCAGCGCCACCCTCGTGACCATCTCCGGTCTGACCGTCACCGGGGGCAACGTTGCGGGGGCCGCCGGCAACGGCGGCGGCGTCCTGGACACCGGCGGCGTGCTGACGCTCGACAAGGTGACGCTGTCCGGCAACACGGCCACGGGCCCGCGCGGCGGCGGCGGCATTTTCATCACCGGCGGGACCGCCCTGGTGACGATCTCCAACTCCACCGTCGCGAGCAACACCGCATTCAGCGGTGGCGGCATCTTCGCCGATTTCACCACGACCACCACCATCACCGGCACGACGGTCACGTCGAACACCGGCACCACCGGCGGCTTTGGGGCCGGCATCCTCAACGAAGGGACGATGACCCTCACCAACACCACCGTCTCCCTCAACAACGGGACGGGTGGGGCTTATTCGGGGGCCGGCATCTCCAACTTCGGGTCGCTGTCGCTGGTCGGCACGAGCGTTATCGGCAACGTGTCGCAGGGCAGCGGCGGCGGCATCGACAGCGTTGGCACGCTGGTGACGATCACCAACAGCACCATCGCCAACAATACCAGCCTCGGCGGCGCGGGCGGCGGCATCCGCATTGGTGCCGGCCCCTTGACCCTTCTGAACGACACCATCACCAACAACATCGACGCCAGCGGGGCGGCCACCAACGCCGGCGGCGTCGCCTTCGCCGGGGCCACGTTCACGACCAGTAACACCATTATCGCCCTGAACTTCGCCACGGGCGCGGCCGCGCCGCCGGACGTGCGCGGCACGGTGGCGGGCGGCAGCGTCAACAACTTCATCGGCATCGGCGATGCCGCGCTGACGGGCATCACGAACGGGACGGCCGGCAACCAGATCGGCACCACCGCGACCCCCAAGAACCCGCTGCTCGGACCGCTCCAGAACAACGGCGGCCCGACGTTCAGCCGCGTTCCGCTCCTCGGCAGCCCGGTCATCAACGCCGGCAACAACGCGGCTTCCGGCACCCTGACCGCCGACCAGCGCGGCTTCGTCCGGACGGTCACCAACACGGTGGACATCGGCGCGGTCGAGTTCCAGCCGAAACAGGTGAGCGTCGTCCTCGCGGTCGCGCCGGGCACGCCGACGCCCTTCCGTCTGCCACTGACGTTGACCGCCACCGTCACCGCCGCGCCCACGTCGGTCGGGGCGAACAATGTCTTGACCGGCACCGTTACGTTCCTTAACGGCAGCACCGTCCTGGGCACCGCGCCGGTGGACGCCACCGGCAAGGCGACCCTGACGCTCAAGCCCGACGCGCCGCTGCCCGCCGGCACCGACGCGCTGACGGCCCGCTACGAGGGTGACTTCAACTACGGACCCGGCATCTCGCCGGTCGTCAACCAGGTGGTGTCGATCCGCAAGACCACGCCCGGCGTCTACGACTCGACTGCCGCCAAGTTTTTCCTGCGCAACACCAACAGCGCCGGCCCGGTGGACGTGCCCGCCTTCCAGTACGGCGCGCCCGGTGCCGACACCTTCCCGATCGTCGGCGACTGGAACGGCACGGGCGTCTTCACCGTGGGCGTCTTCACGCGGTCCACGGCCACGTTCCAGATTCGGTTCAGCAACACCCCCGGCCCGGCGGACGTGACGTTCTCGTTCGGCCGGGTGGGCGTGGGCATCCCGGTGGCCGGCGACTGGGACGGCGACGGCAAATGGACCGTCGGCGTGTTCGACCCGACGACCGGCAACTGGAACCTGCGCAACAGCCTCAGCGGCGGCCTGCCGGACGCCGGCTCGTTCCTGTACGGGTCGCCCGGCTCCAAGCCGGTAGTCGGGGACTGGAACGGCAGCGGGTCGTTCCACATCGGCGTGATCGAGCCGGACGGCACGTGGAAGTTGAAGAACAACAACACGACCGGTACGCCGGACTTCACGTTCATGTACGGGAGTTTGAGCGACACGCCGATCGTGGGCGACTGGAACGGCGACGGCGTGTGGACGCCGGGCGTGGTGGATGCCAGTGGGATATGGAAGTTGCGGAACAGTAACTCGGGGGGCGCGCCGGACATCACGCCGTTCCAGTACGGCGGTCCCGGTACGATCCCGGTGCCCGGCAGTTTTGTGTTCCCGTCGTTGTAGTCATCGGGTGCCGCTTGCCGCGTTGCGGGTACTTCCCGCAACGCCGCAAGCGGCAAATTCCCTTCAAATCTTCCGTTCCCCGGCGATCAACGCTTCGACGTACTGGTCGATGTCGCGCGTCCGCCAGCGGACGAGTTTGCGGTTGTAGCGAATCGGTTGCGGCAGTTCGCTGCGTTCCAGCATGCGCCAGACGGTGCGAACGCTGATGGATAAGCGGTGGGCGACCTGTTGCGCGGTGAGCAGGTCGGTAGTTCGGTCGGCGGTGAGGGAGGGCATCGCAAGCATGACAATCTCCAGAGCCACACACGCAGACGGGCTGGAAGGCGTCGCATGTATACATTAGTACACTAGCGTCGGCTTTCGTTGCTTTCAAGTGGAGATTGGAAAAAATCCGGATCGGGGGGTCGGAAATACAGGAAAACAAATAGCTGTTAGCTGTCAGCTATTAGCTGTCAGCCAATGCCGACACCCGACACCCGACACCCGATCTTATTTCCGCACTTGCTGCCTCACTACCCCGCGCACATACGCCTGGTAATGCGTCTCCAACTTGTCGAGGTCCGTGCCGAAAACTTCGGTGAAATCGGCCAACCGCGTCTCCGGCGTGTGCCGGGACTCGATCAGCGCCAGATACTTGCGCAACGCTTGCGGCTTCTCTTCCATCAGCATTGCGAACAGCGCCCAACTCTGGGCGTAACCGAGGACCACCGGCTTCATCGTCTTCGCCTTGCGAATCCAGTCGTCGTTTTCGATCAGGCTGCGCAACGGCAACAAGGGGGCCGATGCGGCCAGGGTCGCGGCACGTTCGCCGTTCGGCTCGCCGATGCCCTGCCAGGCGCCGTTCGCGGTCGATTCGCAGTAACACGCCAGACCCTCCGCCAGCCAGACCGGCACGTCGCCCTCGCGGTTGAGGAGACCGCAGTTGAACGACAATTGATGCGCCACCTCGTGCATGACCGTCCCGATGTTGGCGTCGCTGCGGTACGTCGCCGCCGAGCGGTTGACCGCACTGACGGCACGCTCGCGCTCCAGGTGGGTCGGCAACTGGCGCACGAGGCGGTCGGCGTACTGCTTTTCACTCAGAAACGCGCGATTTTGGCCGTAATCGTAGACCACCAGCCGGTTGCTCGGCGGGTGGTAGACGCCGCGAATCGCCGTGGACTGCTTGCCGCCCAGGTACGCCTCGAAGCCGGCCGGCGTGTCAAAGACTGCCACCATCAGTTTCTCGCGCGGCGCGCGCACCGTGAAGCCTTTGCCGCGGAAGTGGTCGAAGAAGAGGGCGTAGATCGTCTCGCAGTTGTACAGGCGGTCCTCGCTGAAGTCGTCGCCGGCGTTGCTCAGGGCCATGAAGTGTCGGCTGTCGAACCGGGTGACGGGCGTCAGGCGGTTGTCGCGCACCAGGCCGATCATGTGCTCGGCGAAGTCGCGGCTGTTGTACTCGTCGCGCGACTCGAAGCCGAAGCCGCCGCAGATGACGTGACAGCCCGGCCGGTCGTCCTCGTCGGCAATAGCGACGCGCACCGTGCGCCCGGCCAGGTGGGCCACGGGAAAGCGATACGCGCGCAGGCGACCGTTTTGCAACGGCAACAGTTTGGCCGCGGACTGCCAGCCCTTGTCGGTACGCACCTGCTTGGCGACGCGCCGGCCATCCTCGTCGTCCAGTACCACGTCGAGCAGCGGCCCGGCGTCGCGGCCGCGCGGGCGCACTGCGGCGGCGGTGAAGCGGACGGCCCCGGCGTCGGGCGGCACGACGAAGGTGCGGTGCAGCAGGCCGCGGCTGCCGGGTTTGCCGGCGTCGGAGCTGCTGACGGCGAACGCCCGGCCCGGCCCGTGGTTGGCGGCGGGCGTGACGTAGAACCCGGCACCCTCCCAGCGGTCGAGTCGGCCGGATGCAAACCCGAAGTTGGGCAAACCGCCCGTCGCCGCCGGCAGCGCGGCGGCCAGCAGGATGACGCCGTAAAACATGGCTACTCCCCCGTCTTTGCCGCTGGCGGCTTTGCGGTCTTGCCCGCAAAGCCGCCAGCGGCGAATTCTTCCGTTAAGTATGGGACAGGAAAGACGAATAAGCAGGCGGAACCGTCGCCGGGCCGGCAATTCTTTGACAGGCTTTTGCCGTACCCTCTATAATCAAGTACGAAACCGCGATTGCGCTACGCCCCGAACGGTGACCGCCATGTGCAACCTCTCCACCCATCGCCGCAGCCTGAACGCCTTGGTGCTGGCCGCTGTTGTCCTGCTGCCCGCCACCCTGATCGGCCGCGCCCGTGCCGACCGCGGCTGCGTCCTCAACGTGCCCTCCAACCTCACCACCGAATGGATCGAGCAGCGCCAGAAATACATCGACGGCCGGCTCAGCAACTTCGAGAAGGACCCGGGCCGCGACCCCGCGGCCAAGGGCGTCTTCAAGCTCGTCTGCGACTTCAACCCGAACAACCAGGCCAGCAGCTGCCCCGACTACTACGCCGCCCAGAAGCTTGCCGACTACCTCACCGGCTTGCGCAGCCGCGACGTGCTCGTGATCGGCTTCGTCCACGACGAGGTGACGCGGCACAGCGTCCTGCCGTTGCTGGCGTGCTCCGAAATCATCGTCGCGCCCCAGGGCCACGGCCCCGAGGACAAGCGGCGCGTGCCCGGCTTCGGCCGCGTCAACCTCGACGCGGCCAAGCCGCTGCCGCCCAAGCAGCGCGACGAGTACCTCGACAAGGCGCGCGGCCGCTTCTCCGCCGCGCTGATCCAGAAGATGTTCGACTTCAACCTCGTCGTGGTCAAGGTGCGCGACGTGGCCAACAACGCCGAGCGCTACCAGGACGCCAACCCCGCCGGCAAACCGGCGCCGCGCGGCGAGTTGGTGCCCAACCTCGGCCGCGACGCCGTGGCGTTTTACAATTACGAACGGGCCAGCGAGTACGGCCTGTGCCAGCCGCGGCCGCTCAACCAGCTCAGCGACGTGCTGGCGGAATACGGCCTGTCGCGCTCCGAGAACCTGTACAAGATGCCCGAGCGCACCAACGCCTGGCGCGTCGTGGTGGGCGGCGTGCTCGACGCCCCGCTGGCCGACAGCACGATTCGGCACGTCAAGACGGCGCTGGGCAAGGGCGCCAACCTGCTGATCGTGCAGCTGGAATGCCGCGAGGGCGACAGCCAGGCCGCGGTGGATTTGGCCAAGTTCTTGCTGGAATTGAAGGGCAACCGCGCGGAACCGATCCGCACCGTCGCCTACGTCACCAAGCAGGCGAGCGACACGGCGGCGTTCCTGGCTTTCGCCTGTGACGAGATGTTCCTGGACCCGGAAGCCAACCTCGACTTCGAGAAATACGTCGGCAACGACGCCAACCGCGAAAAGGTTTTGCGCGACAACCTGGTGGAAATCGCGGGCGAACAGGGTTACCCCGAAGTGCTGGTCCGCGGCATGCTCGACCGCAAGCTGGTGGTCCACACCGTCAAGAGCATCGCCGGGGAGAGCCGGCGCAAATTCATGAGCCAGAAGGAACTGGACGATGAGACGAACAACCCCAAGCCCGAGTGGCGCAGCGACGGCGTCGTCAAGCCGGTCAACGCTAACGACCCCGACAAGTACCTGGCCCTCAACCCGGAGAGCGCGCGCACCTTCGGCCTGATCGCCGCCGACGACGTGGTCAAGAACGAGCAGGCGTTGTACGACCGCTTGAGCATCGACGCCAAGGAAGTGCAGCTGGCGGAGAACGACTGGCTGGACGCGATCGCCCGCTTCCTACGGCTGCCAATCACGAGCGTCTTTCTCGTCGGCGTCGGCATCCTGTGCCTGATCCTGGAGTTGAAGATGCCCGGCGTGAGCCTGCCGGGCGTGATCGCGGCAATCTGCTTCGTACTGTTCTTCTGGGCGCACTCGAACACCACGACGGGCTGGTTGGCGATCCTGCTATTCGTCCTGGGTCTGGTGCTGATCGCGGTGGAAGTCTTCGTGCTGCCCGGCTTCGCCGCGCCGGGTATTGTGGGCGTGTTGCTCGTCATCGCCAGCATCGGCATCGCGGCGTACGGCCACTGGCCGCGCACCTCGGAAGACTGGCTGGGGTTCGGTAAGACGCTTAGCCCGTTCGGCATCAGCGTCCTGATCGCGGTGATCGGCGCGGCGATCGCGGCCCGCTACTTGCCGAGCATTCCGTTCGCCAATCGGCTGATGCTCAAGCCGCCGGGCCACCCTTCGGCGGAGGGCGAGGAGCCGACGGCGGTCGAGACGGTGCGGGCGGAGTTGGCGGCGCTCTTGGGCGCGATCGGCGTCGCGGCAACGCCGTTGCGGCCCGCGGGCAAGGTGCAGTTCGGCGAACAGTTCGTGGACGTGGTTGCCGAGGGCAGTTTCGTCCAGCCCGGCACGCGCGTGCAGGTCGTGGAGATCGAAGGCAACCGCGTGGTGGTCAAAGAGGTCTAGTGGTTCAACTCACTTGAATTGATAGCCAAACCCCCGTAGTGCGGAAGGCTGCTGTCGATTGAGGTGAGTTGAACCACTAGCCCTCGTTTGCCGCTTGCGGCTGAGCGCCGACCGCCGCTTGCGGCTTTGCGCTCCGAAAAGGATTCACGCGGCATGGACCCGACCTACTTGACGATGGGCCTCGTGCTGATTGGGGTGGGGGTCGTGTTCTTGGTCGGCGAACTATTCTTTCCGACCGGCGGCGTCCTGATCGTGCTGTCCGTCCTGTCGATCGCCGCCGGCGTGGCCCTGACGTTCAATTACGACAGATGGGCCGGCATTTACACGCTGCTGGGGCTGTTCGGGGCGCTGCCGTTCGTCGGCGGCTTCATGGTCTACTATTGGCCGAAAACGCCGATGGGCCGGCGATTCTTCTTGACCCGGCCCGACGCGGATGCCACATTGACGGCCACACCGATGAACAAGGAGTTGGAGCAGTTGCGCGGCCGATTCGGGCGGACGATCTCGCCGCTGCGCCCGTCGGGCGTGGTCGATTTCGAGGGTCGCCGCGTGGACACCGTGACCGAGGGCATGATGGTCGAGCCGGGCCAGTGGGTTCGCTGCGTGGACGTGCAGGCCAACCGCGTGGTCGTGCGCCCCGTGAACAAGCCCAACCTCGAAACCCTCGAAACCGCTGATTTTGGTTAGTGCTATCGTAACCGTTTACTCCCCCCCTTCTGAAGGGGGGGTAGGGGGGGTAGAGTGGACGCCATGACGGAGTACTTCAATCGTTCTTGACCCCCCCCCACCCCCCCTTCGTAAGGGGGGGCGTGAATGGTTAGTGCTATCTACCTGATACCTGCAACCGGCTTGCCGCCGACGCAAAGGGAGACTTCAATGTTCGCTACCGTGTTCGCCGACAACCTGGACTTCATGGGCATCGGCCTTATCATCCTGGGCATTGTCGCCGTCATTTTCCTGCTCATCTTCGCCGTGATCTTTCTCAGCTTCATCCAGCTGTGGATTCAGTCGTTCCTGACCGGGGCCGGCATCGGCATGGTGGACATGGTGCGCATGCGGCTCATCAAGATCGACTACGGCATGATCGTGCGTCAGAAGATCGCCCTGGTGCAGGCCGGCGTCAACGTCAAGACGCAGGAAATGGAGGCCCACGTCCTGTCGCGCGGCAACATTATGCGCGTGGTCGGGGCGGTGATCGCCGCGCACAAGGCCGGCATGGACCTGCCCTGGCGCACGGCGGCGGCCATCGACCTGGCCGGCCGCGACGTGCTTGAAGCGGTGCGCATGAGCGTCAAGCCGGAGGTCATCCCGTGCCCCGACCCGACCAAGGGCAAGCAGATGCTCGAAGGCGTGTGCCGCAATGGCATCCAACTCAAGGCCCGCGCCCTGGTGACGGTGCGGACCAAGCTCGAAAGCCTGGTCGGCGGTGCGGACCGCGAGACGATCGTGGCCCGCGTGGGCGAGGGCATCGTGAAGGCCATCGGCAACGCCGAGCACCACACCGACATCCTGGCCAACCCGAACCTGATCTCGCAGGCCGTGCTGAAAAACGCGCTCGACTCGCAGACGGCGTTCGAGATCGTGTCGATCGACGTGGCCGAGATCGACGTGGCCAAGAACATCGGCGCCGAGTTGCAGATCAACCAGGCGCAGGCCGACCAGCAGGTGGCGTTGGCGCAGGCGGCCATGCGCAAGGCGGCGGCGCAGGCGCGCGAGCAGGAGATGGTGGCGCTGAACCAGGAAAACAAGGCGAAGGTAGTGCTGGCCGAGGCGGAGGTGCCGTTGGCGATTGCGGAGGCGTTCAGGACCGGCCGCATGGGCGTGATGGACTATTACAACCTGCGGAATTTGCAGGCCGACACGCAGATGCGCAACGCGATCGCGGGCAGCGGCAGCAACGACCGCGAGAACCGCAGCCAGAGTTAGCCCCCCGGCTTGCCGCTTGCGGCTTTGCGTTTTTGGGAGAGTCCACAATGCTTTTCGCTGATTTCGACGGCTGGGTGGTTCTCGTCGTCCCGGCGATCGGTTTCGTCGTGTGGCTGGTGAGCATGCTCTTTCGCCCGGCGGAGCAGCCGAAGCAACCCGCCCGCCGGCCGCCGGTGGGGGCGCGCCCGCCCGCGCGCGACTCCGACGAACCGCAACGGCAGACCTCTTCGGACCTGGACCGTTTCATCTCGGAAACGCGCCAGCAGCGCGACGCGGACGAGCGTCGCGGCGGCCGCACCCTCCCCGCCAACCGGCCGCAGCGCCGGCCGGTCCTGCTCGAAGAGGTGGAGGACGCCCCGCGCGCGCCGGCGCTCGTTGCACGGCCCGCCCCGCAACGCCCGCAGCCGCGACCGGCCCCGTTCGCGCGGTCGGTCCAGGTGCCCGTGCTGGAAGTCGCCGACCCCTTCTCGTCGGGCGCGCCGGTGATGCTGTCGCTCACGCAGAACGCGTTGCCGGTGATGCCGGAAGCGCCGACGGATGCCGTGGACATGCTGAGGCGCACGGAGGCTCCGATCTCGCCGTTGCTCCTGGACATGCGGGCGATGGTGGCGTCGCCGGAGTCGGCCCAGATGGCGTTCGCCTTGCGCGAGATCATGGACGCACCGCTGTGCCGGCGGCGGCCGCGGCAGTAGGGTTCTGCCGCTTGCGGCTTTGCGCTCCTTGCAACGCCGCCAGCGGCAAATTTCATTTGAATTGCAGGTGCCGTGCGGTCGCGGGCGGCACGTTGACGAAAATGCGGTCGCAACGCACCTGGTACTTACGCACGTACTCGGTGACGACTTCGGCCACGCCGCTGAGCCGGCGGCGCTCCTGCCGGCCGACGAACGGCGTCTTCAACTCGCGGATCATCGTGTACTCGAAAAAGCTCAGCGTCCCGCCCGGTTTCAGCAACCGCTCGTAGCCCACGAAGATGTCGCGCACCAATTCGACCGGGAAGTTGTTGAACGGCAGCCCCGAAACGATGTAGTCGTACACGCCCGCGCCGGCCACGTCCGCCAGTGGTGCATGGAGCACGCGGATTTGTTCGCGCCGCGCGGCAAAGGCGGGGTCGGTACGGATGCGCTCTTCCAGCAGGCGGACGAAGTGTTCGTTGATCTCGACGGCTTCCAGCGTATCGTCGGGCTGCATGTGTTGGGCGATGGCCTGGGTGACGGGGCCGGTGCCGGGGCCGACTTCGAGGATGCGTGCCGGGCCGCGCGGTTTGGCCAGTGCCGAGACGAGGGCGTTGGCCAAAAACGGGCTGCTCGGCATGACCGCGCCGGTCGTGTGAAAGTGGCTGCGGCAGATGCGGAAGAAGTTCTTGCACTCGGCCCAGGTTTGCATCTCCGGTCGCCCCGCGTGTCAGGAAGGCCGGCGGCCCGTCACGGGGCCGCCGCATCCAATCTTTTTACACACGCGGGGGGGATTAACCACCACATGCCGCTTGCGGCTGAGCGCTATTGAGCGCTCAGCCGCAAGCGGCAAATACGGAAAGGTTTCGCTTACTCGCCCTTGGCGACCCCCGGGGGCGCGGTGTTCGTCTCGCGGTACGGCTTGGCGATCGCCTTCTGGTAGACGTGAACTTCCTGCTCCTCGCTGTCCAGGCGCTTGAGTATCTCGTCAAACGCATAGACCGTGTGCGGATCAACCGCGGGCAGGATGGGCCTGACCGAGATGCACGGGCAGTCTTTACAACCGTCGCCCCGCACACGCGCCGCGTCGAGCGCGAACGCCTGCCGGGCCAGGTCCGCCGCGTGTTCGTAGCGGCCGGTCATCAACGCCTGCCGACACGCCTTCAACAAACCGTCCGCCATCACCTTGGCACCAGGGACGCCCAGCGCCCTGCAACCGCCGCAATGCGGGTGTTGGTATTCCGAACCCATCTCTTCCATCTCTTCGCAACCCGGCTCGGCCGGCCCCTTCTTGTCCGTGCCGTCCAGGATTGCACCAATGGCTTCAAAAATTTCGCGATCCCCGTTGCAACCGGGACACAGCTCCTTGGCCTGCTGGAAACACTTCAAGGCCGACCAGGCGAAGCCGTCGTCCGCCAGGCGGCGGCCCTTGTCACGCAATTCGCTGGCTTCGGCGAGCTTCTGCAAGTTTTCGAGGACCGACGGCGCGCAGAGCGCGCCGGACAGGGCATAAACGTCCGCCTTCTGCGGCGGGTGCATGAAGGGACACACCATCGACAGGGGGTCGAGGCTGCCCGCTTTCGGCACCGGATGGCCGTCGGGCGTCGCTTCTTCGGTGCCGCCTTCGACCGCTTTCGGTTCGTCGGTACAGTCCCGCATCAGGGCGCGCATCAACGTGTTCAAGCAACCGCTCATCGTCTCGTCCTTGCGAACGCCGCCGCGGTCCGAAAACTCGGTGACGAGAAACCGGTACGTCGGCGCGCCGTTCATGTGAAAGCCGATACCGATCTCGATGCTGCCGTGAACGTCCTTCGGCAGCGGCACGATTTCGCATTTCAGGCCAAGGTCGGTCAGGATGCCGGGGCCGTGGACGAGCGTGCCGGTAACGTCTTCTTCGACGACCGGACAGACCGGGTGGTCACACGCCAGATCGACGAGCTGACCGGTCGGCACCAAACTCAAAAGCGGGTGCGCGCCGAACAACAGCGTCGTGGCAAAGTTCTGGCGCTGCGTGGCCGACAGGTGCGCCAGGAAGGGCATCGGCACCGCCCGGATGCCACACCCCAGCGGGCCGACGCTGCCCGCCTGACTCCTGATGAATCCGATCGGGCCAAGTTCGTCGTTGCCCGACCGGGGGGCGGCACCCCACTCGGCGTCGGGCAAGATTTCGGGCGTGACGGTATGTTCGACGTTAATAGGCAGGTCGGGCGGCTTGGCCAGCGACCGCGAGGCCAGGCCGAGCGCGGCAACGACCGCGGTGGCCCAGAGACAACTCTTGAACAAGAACATCAACGGCTCCCTCCGTTCCTGAAGTGAAAGGGACCGGCGCGGGGCGGGTGGGCGGGACGGCAATTCGCCCCGGCGCGGCCGGAGCGGCTGATACCAGCAAGCGGGCAAGAAAGCAAGACGGCCAACCGGCGCGACCAGGCGGGGGTGTAACCAAGTTCTCTGGTGGTGATCAGGCCGCCATGCTCCCGTAGGTTTCCCCCTGGCAGGTATGGCGCACGCAGACCAGGCTGGCCATCGGTTGCACGTTGCGCTTGTTCCACCGAGCACCGCGACGCTTCCGACGCAAGCCCAAGGTCTTCGCCGCGCCTTCGCTCTGCCCGCTACCGATGGCTCGTCCCGCTTGCAGTCGCTCGGCGTCGTTCAGCCGGTGCGTGTGTGGGGAGAAATAGCCGAGCACGCGGTCGGTCCGGCCC
>JBBRLG010000072.1:0-18789 GCA_038231495.1 Gemmatales bacterium
GGTTACGATTGAGGGACTGAAACCCCATGAAGTCATTGTTCTCCTTGCTGGCGCTCGTCGGCGTTGTTGCCCTTTTGCCTGCCGGACGGGCCGCCGCGCCGACCCGGCCGCCGATCGACTACAACCGCCAAATCCGACCGATCCTCGCCGACAATTGCTTCGCGTGCCACGGCGCCGACGAGAAGCAACGCAAGAAGAAGCTGCGTCTCGACACCGCGGCAGGTGCCTACGCCCTCCTCGACGCCGGCGTGGGCCACCCCGTCGTTGCGGGTAAGCCGGTCGAGAGCGACGTCATCGACCGCGTGACGACCGGGGACGCTTCCTTGCGGATGCCTCCGGCCAAGACGGGCAAGACGCTCACCAAACCGCAAGTGGACCTGCTGCGCCGCTGGATCGCGGAGGGTGCCAAGTACGCCGACCACTGGGCGTTCATCAAGCCGCAGCGGCCCGACCTGCCCGATGTGAAGAACAAGGCGTGGGCCAAAAACCCCGTGGACCGCTTCATCCTCGCCCGGCTCGAAGCGGAGGGGTTGCAGCCGTCGCCGGCAGCGGACAAAATGACTCTGATTCGTCGCTTGACCTTCGACCTGACCGGGTTGCCGCCGACGCCGGCCGAAGCGGACGCCTTCCTCAAGGACAACGCGCCGGACGCTTACGAAAAGGTGGTGGACCGGCTGCTGGCGTCGCCGCGCTACGGCGAGCGCCTGGCGGTCGATTGGCTGGACGCGGCCCGTTTCGCCGACACGCACGGCTACCACATCGACAGCGGCCGCGACATGACGCGCTGGCGGCGCTGGGTCATCGACGCCTTCAACGACAACAAGCCGTTCGACCGGTTCACCGTCGAGCAGCTCGCCGGCGACCTGTTGCCGAACGCCACGCTCGATCAGAAGATCGCCAGTGGCTTCAACCGCAACCACATGATCAATTTTGAAGGCGGCGCCATCCCGGCCGAGTACCTCACCGCCTACATCGTCGATGAGGTTAACACGACGAGTACGGTCTGGATGGGTTTGACGATGGGCTGCTGCCAGTGCCACGATCACAAGTTCGACCCGATGACGATGAAGGAGTATTACCAGCTTTACGCCTTCTTCAACAACGTGCCGGAGAACGGCCTGGACGGCTCCAAGGGCAACGCCGTCCCCGCCTTGAAGATGCCGACGACTGCCCAACAGGCGAAGCTCGACGAGTCGGCCGCAGCGGTCAAACGCCTCGAAGCCGACAAACACGGTCCCCTTTCTCCGGAATACGCCAAGAAAGTCGGCGACGCGCTGGCCAAGGCTAAAAAGGATTTGGACGACCTCAATAAGAGCATTCCCGACACGATGGTGATGCAGGAGATGGACAAGCCGCGCGACACGTTCCTGTTGCTGCGCGGCCAGTACGACAAGAAGGGCGCGAAGGTCACGGCCGGCGTGCCGAAATTCCTGCCGCCGCTGCCCAAGGACGAGAAAGTCAACCGCCTCACGCTGGCGCAGTGGCTCGTCAGCCCCGACCACCCGCTGACGGCGCGCGTGACGGTCAACCGTTACTGGCAGCTAGTTTTCGGCACCGGCATCGTCAAGACGGCGGAGGATTTCGGCACCCAGGGCGAAGCGCCGACGCATCCCGAACTGCTCGACTACCTGGCCACGGAGTTCGTCGCCGGCGGCTGGGACGTGAAGAAATTGCAGCGGCTCCTGGTCACGTCGGCGACCTACCGCCAGGCGTCGAAGGTGACGCCTGGGTTGCACGAGAAGGACCCGGAAAACCGCCTGCTGGCGCGGGCGTCGCGGCTGCGGTTGAACGCGGAGTTCATCCGCGACCAGGCACTGGCCGTGAGCGGCCTGCTCGACGGCGAGATCGGCGGCGCGAGCGTGTCGCCGTACCAGCCCGCGGGCCTGTGGGAGGAGCTGGCCTCGCGCCTCGACGGCGCGAACTGGACGGCCCAGACCTACAAACAGAGCAAGGGCACGGACCTCTACAAGCGGACGATGTACACGTTCTGGAAGCGCACGTCGCCGCCGCCGACGCTGGTGACGTTCGACGCCCCCGACCGCGAAGTCTGCACCGTCCGCCGGGCGCGGACCAACACGCCGTTGCAGGCGCTCATCTTGATGAACGACCCCACTTACATTGAAGCGTCGCGCAAGCTCGCCGAGCGCGTCATGGTGGCAGGCGGTAAGACGACGGAGGAGCGGCTGACGTTCGCCTTTCGCTCCGTGCTAACGCGCGCCCCAAAGGAGTCGGAGTTGAAAATCCTGCGCAAGCTGTACGACGACCAACTCGCCGTCTACCGCAAGGACGACAAGGCGGCGCTGAAACTGCTGAAGGTCGGCGAGTCGCCGCGGGACGAAAAGCTCGACGTTGCGGAGTTGGCGGCGTGGACGATGATCGCCAACGCGCTGTTGAATCTCGATGAAACCGTGACGCGCGGCTGATTGGTGAGCGGCGGACGAAAGTCCGCCGTGGTTGCGACGGGGTCACGCGGTAGCCACGGCGGACTATCGTCCGCCGCTCGCCTTGGACTTCTTATTGAGTGAAAGGGCCGTTCATGCGCGGACTCGTGGTGGCGATCCTGTGCCTGAGCGCGGCCGGCGGCGGTTGCGCCCGCCAAGCAAACGACCGCGATGAACCCGCCCCGGTTCTGACCGCGACACCAAGCGACAAACCGAAAATCCCGGCGGACGACCGCCCGATCCTGCTCAAACCCGCGCGCGTCTTCGACGGCTTGAAAACGCACGCGGGCTGGGTCGTTCTCGTCAAAGACGAGCGCATCGACGCCTGTGGGCCACTGGCCGATGTCAAGTTGCCGGCGGACGTGCGCACGGTTGAATTGCCGGACATGACACTGCTGCCGGGGCTGATCGACGCCCATACGCACGTGCTGCTGCACCCGTACAACGAAACGTCGTGGGAGGATCAAGTCCTCAAGGAACCAGCGGCCCTGCGCGTTTGCCGGGCGACGAACCACCTGCGCGCTACGCTGCTGTCGGGCTTCACGACGGTCCGCGACCTGGGCACGGAAGGGGCCGGCTACGCCGACGTGGGCTTGAAGCAGGCCGTCGAGCAGAAGTTGGTGTCGGGGCCGCGAATGCTGGTGACGACGCGCGCCATCGTCGCGACGGGGAGTTATGCCCCCAAGGGTTTCGCGCCCGAATGGAACATTCCGCAGGGTGCCGAGGAGGCCGACGGCGAGGCGTTGCGGCGCGTGGTGCGCGACCAGATCGGCCGCGGTGCCGACTGGATCAAGGTGTATGCCGACAACGGCCGGGGGGCGACGTTCACCGTCGAGGAGTTGAAATTGATCGTCGAGACCGCGCACCCGGCGGGCTGTCCCGTGGCCGCCCACGCCATGACGAAAGAAGGCATCCGCCGGGCGGCGCTGGCCGGCGTCGATACCGTCGAGCACGGCAACGAGGGCGACGTTGAAGTGTTTCGCCTGATGGCCAACCGCGGCGTCGCCCTCTGTCCGACGCTCGCCGCCACCGAGGCGATGGCCAAATACAAGGGCTGGAAACACGGCACCGACCCCGAACCTGGCACCCTCAAGACCCGGCGCAGCACCTTCAAGGAGGCGCTGGAAGCCGGCGTGACGATCGTCAACGGCAGCGACATGGGCGTCTTTGCGCACGGCGACGGCGCGCGTGAATTGGAATTGATGGTTGACTATGGCATGAAGCCGCCGGAGGCCCTGCGCGCCGCCACCTCCGGCGCGGCCAAGGTGCTGCGTCAGGAAACGCACATCGGCGCGGTCAAGCCGGGGTTGTTCGCCGACCTCGTCGCCGTCGAAGGCGACCCGACGACTGACGTGCGGGCACTGCGCAAAGTGCGGCTCGTCATGAAGGGCGGCACCCTGTACTGCGAGCCGTAGTGGTCGCCGTGACTCTTTACCTGCGGAGGCCGCAGATGTTGTCGTTGACCAAGGGGCGCGAAACGAAGGCCCTCATTCTCGCCGCCCTACTTGTGGCGGCCGGCTGCTCGAAAACGTCGTCCGGGACGCGCGGCGGCCGTGCCCGTAGTACCGGCACCGCCGCCACAACCTCGGCGGCAAATGGGACGATGCCGCTCGATGAAGCGACGGGCTACCTGCACAAGCCGTCCGGGGTCGGGTTTGTATTTCCGGAAGGCTGGGAGCATCAGGAAGTCCGGAGCGAAGGGCCGGCGGCAAGCCTGGTCCTGCGTAAGGGCAAGGGAATAATCGAGGTCACGCTGTCCTGGGCCGAACCGACCGTGGCGACCGACGAGACGACAATCGGGCAGTTGGAATATGACAACCTGCGGCTCCAATACCGGGACAAGGTTGGCCGGCCGGAGCCGGTGGAGAGCGCGGGCCGGCACGGCTACCGGCTGGACATCACCGGCGGGCCGCTGGGGATGAAAGACCCGGAACTGTTCGGCGTCGTGTACGTGTTCGCGGTCCCGCGCGGCGAGCAGACCTGGAAAATCAAGGTGCGGGCGACGGTGCGCGGCCAGAAGAACCTCGCGGTCGTGGCGGATTTGCTGAAACAATACCGCTGGTACACCTTACCGGGAGCCGCGCCATGATTTCGAGCCTTCGCACCCTGCTTGCCGGTATCGTCGATTACGCCGGGCTGTTCCCGCCCGCGCAGCTGCCACTGGAGCAGGCCGTCGTCAATTACGCCCGCTACCGCCAGGGGCCTGACGCCTGGATGCTCGGCCGTTTCGTCTGTCCCGCCGCGAAACTGAAACTCCTCAGCGCGTTTCACGACGACCTGTTTGCCGGCGGTCCGCCCGTCGCCGTCGCCGTGCTCGGCCCCGCCGATTCGGGGTGGGCGGAGTGTCGCGCCCACCTGGACGAAGCCTTGCGGTGCTTGACGGATTTTCGGAACCGGCACGGCGACCGCGTCACCGCGGACGTGTTGGAGATGAAGGTGCCGTTGGATTTGGTCGTGGCGTCCGACCCGAAGCTGACGGCGGACGGTTTGAACGAAATCCGCGCGGTCGTGGAGACGGCGGGTTGCGGCGATCTGACGGTGTTTTTTGAATGCGGTTTCGAGGCGGGCGAGCAGACGGTCGCCACGGTCCTGGAAGCCATTTCGATGTGTAACCGCGACGCCTCAGTACGAGCCGGGTACAAACTGCGGTGCGGCGGCCCGGTGGCGCAGTCGATCCCGACCGCGGAGCAGATCGCGTTCGTGATCCGCAACGCCGTTATCAACGATGTGCCCCTGAAGGCGACGGCGGGACTGCACCACCCGTTCCCGCGCTTCGACGCCACGGTCCAAGCCAAGACGCACGGCTTCGTCAACGTGTTCGCGGCGGGCGTCCTCGGTTTTGCCCGGCACCTCGAACCGAGCCTGCTGGCGGACGTGCTGCGCGACGAGGATCCGGCCCATTTCGTTTTCGGCGAAGCGGAATTCCGCCACGGGCTGATGCACGCGAAGACGGCCGAGATCGCGGCGGCGCGGCGCGAGGGCATAATCGCGTTCGGCAGTTGCAGCTTCGACGAACCGCGGGACGACCTGCGGGCGCTGGGCTGGCTTTGAAGGAATGGTTGACCCCGGCAAATCTCAGGGTAACGGTTTCACCACCAGCTGCGTGCCCGGACTGCGGCCCTGACGGTCGGGGTCGTAATACTCGTACGCCCGCGCGCCCGGCACGGCGACGTTGACCGGCATCGTCGCCCGCAATCGATACATCACCTCCAGCGGCTTGCCCGCCGGGAGGTCGCGCAAATACACCAACACCGCTTGCGGCAACACCTGGAACTTCGCCGCGACTTGCTTGGCCTGCAACTGCTCGAAGTCTTCCAGCACCGGCACGAAACCTGCCGGCACCGGCAATTCCAGCATCACCATCGCCGCCGGCCCGTCCATGCGGTTTTGCACCTTTGCCTGGACCTTGAGCACGTCGCCGACCGTCACTTCCGTGCGCTCGTAGGTCAGATCGACACTAAAAAGGTCTGTTTTATCCGTTTTTGCCGCGTCGTCGAGGTGGTAACGGAACAGGACCTGGTAACCCGCCACGGTCGCGGTCGTTTCCTGCAAAGTCAACTCGCGCCGGCCCGCCTTCAAGTGCTTCGACAGGTCGAGCTGCGCCATCACTTCCGAGCGGTTCGCGGGGATAATAACCTCCTCGACGACCAGGCCGTCGAGTCGGACTTCCACGCGCCTTTCCTTGTCGTTGCCGGCGGGGTTCATGCCGGCCAGGAGCGCCTTGAGGCTCAGGACCGTCGCCTGCGTCGTGTGCCAGGTGCCGCGGGCGTCCTTCTGCGTCACCAGCCGGGCCAACGTCAACCCGCCCGCCAACCCACGCAGGCCAGACCGCAACGCCTCCTCGACGGCCGCCCACGTCTCGCACGGTACGACTTCGGCCACCGCGACTGACGCACCGCCTTTACAGAGGCACTGGCAAAGTGCAGCGGAATCAGCTTGGAGAGCCTGCCCGCGTAAGCGGGGGAGCAAACCGGGATAACTACTCCCCCGCTTACGCGGGCAGGCTTCGCCATGCGGGCAGTTGCTTGCGAACGTCGTCCCACGACGGCACCGCGATGAGCGGTTGCCGCTCGCGCTGGGCGTCCAAATTCTTCTGTAACCGCGCGAAATCGAGCGGCGTCCACGCGGACGGGTCGGGTCGGCGGTCGCAGAAGTTCAAGTAGCCCAGCAAAGCAGAACTCCGGTGTGCCCGTTCGTCGGATGAAGTCACCGCAAGGTCCTCTCGCCCGTGAGCGCGCCGCCGGGCCGCCGCGCAACCGTGTTGCCTGTGCCCTTGCAGCATACCACTTGCCAGGCCGGCACAACTAGGGAAGCAGGGCAGCACCCTACGCTAGCCGCGCATACAAAAGGCCCTCCGCCATCGGAGAGCCTTGTGTACCAGTACAAATGGTGGGGCGGCAACGGCCCGCGTTAGCTAGTGCTGCCCTCTCTATTGAAAGTGGCTACCAGTCATTCCCAAACACCTCGCCGCCTGCTGGCGTCACTGCCGCCCAATAGGTGGTAGCTGACATTCCGGCGCTCAGAGTCCGGACGCTCCCGTCAGCGAGGGCGACCAACATTCCCCCCTCGTGCGGCGTTTGTGCGATGCGGGGGTCGCAATCGGCCTTCTTCGGCTTGACCTGAAAAGTCAACCCGACAACGGACCCGGTCGTCGAGGGCTGGTCGCCGCTGGTGACGGGGTACACGTCGCCCATTGCCTTGTCCGCGAAGGTCGGCCGACGTATGACTTTGATTCCATAGCGCTGCGTAACGATTTCCGATGCGCCGTAGCTACGATCCTCAAACCAACTGAACTCCGCGCCGCCGCAACTGAAAGCATAGTGCTCTGCAAAGGCGATCGTGTTGGACATGCCGTCGGTAATCCGACTCATCTTGAACTTTGCCGGGAACATCATCGCGTTTGCCGCGTAGCTCGAAACACTCGTGGGCGGGTTCGGCAGGGTGGGATCTGCCGGGCTGATATAGACGTTGATGACGTATTCGCTGCCCGCCGAGTTGGTCCCGAAATGGTCCTGATAAGCTCGGAAAAGATTCCCCTGTTCGATGTACGGCATCAGCGACACGAAGAGCGAAAATTCGGTCCTGCGGCTAAATGCGTTATAGCCAGTGAGGCTCGGCAGGTAATCGTCGTTGGTGTTGGCGAAGTTCTGGGTGGCAAGCCCTATTTGCTTGAGGTTGTTCGTGCTTTGAATTCGCACGGCGGCACCGCGGGCTTTTTGCACCGCAGGCAGGAGCAGACCGATCAACAGGGCGATGATTGCGATGACAACCAACACCTCGATCAAGGTCATTGCCCTGCGGTTCGACACAGTTTGGGCTTTCATGAAATTGCTCCTGTAGTTTGTAACTTAACGCCTCAACGAGATGCCTGCCGACTGGTTTTTTAGATCACCGGCCGGCAAGCATCGACGCATCGCCCGGACCTCCAAGAGATCACCCCTTCTATGGGACTGCCTTGGTACTCACCGACGTAATCTTCTGTTGTACGCCCGCGGCGTCAAGGTAGGACATCGTGCAAAAGGCCGTGTAGGTATCAGCGACCGTCAGGCCATTCACCGACCCTGTCCAAGCAACAGCTGCACCGCCCGCGACCGGAGGCCCATTTGGCAAGTTCGTGAACCCGAAGGTCTGAGTGGTGTTTGAATCCTCCACGTTGTACCGAAGGCCGACGAAGCCCGTTACCGTGCTGTCGATGCCTACGTTGCCCGTGGAGGAGATCGTCCACGGACCGTTGGCCCCGCCCGCTTTCGTGATCGTGGTCATCGAGTTTGTCGTCGTGCCCTTCACCCCCCCTGCCGCGACGGCAATGCCTGACAACAGCAAAACTCCGACCAAACCGAGAATTGCGCGTTTCCTCTTCATGGTGCTTCTTCCTGATCAAACCATGCGGCACTGGTCGCGTCGGAGCCTCGCCGTTCTGCCGCTTTGCGGCAAGGCCGGTTTCACCGCCCCGGCACACACCGGAACGGGTAGCGAATCACAGGAGCCTGAGAGTGTTGGGTCGTCAAGTGACGTTATTACCCCGGCATGTAAGTTGGTCACTAAATAGTATCGGAATAGCCGTAAAACAGGGCAGTCCCAGTCGGTATTTGTGAGCATCTTACATGCCGAGGTAATAATACAATGTAGCCAGCACCAATACCGAGAACCAACAGGGTGCCCCAACCCCGGTCGATCCATGTGCCCCAAACGGCATGAAACTCCTTGGCTTCCATTACCTTTGCGGGGCGCGTGGCCTCACTGAGGGAGTGAAAGCGATCGACCGGCCGCGCTCCGAATGCCGGCGAGCGCCATTGCTTGTCGCCCGCATTCAATTGGGTTTCGGTCCGCGTGGTGGCCGCAAAGAGCGCCCGGTCGCGCAACTCCTGGGCGCGCGGTTCCACGCCTGGTTCCGGCACCGGCGACCACGGCCCCAACTTGTGAACCGCTTCCAATAATTGCGGATTTATCGAGTAGAAATTGCGTTCCATGCCGAGCCGCTCGCGCATCACGGCAAACACCGCCTCGTCCACCGCGGCCAGGCTCAACGCGCCCTGCACCGGCGCGCCCTTGCCGTCGGTCAGGCGGAAATTCAGCTTCGTCCGCTGGCCGGGGCGGTACGGCTGGTCGTCGATGGTCGTCGCGATTTGTACCTCGTCCGGGGCGCGGACGTAGACGACGCGGCTCTTCTGCATGGGCTTCGCGCCGTCGAATCGGTAACAGCACAGTTCAAGCGTGCCCGCCACTTCCAGCGGCAATTGCAACTGACACGCGCCCGTGCCGCCGCCCGTCAGCACGGTTTCGCTCAGGATCGTTTGGCCTTCTTTGATGAGGTCCACGTACACCGGTTGCGGGCCGCCGACGACGTGGACGGTCAGCAGGTCGCCCGCCGTGTAGACGGCCTTGTCGGTCCGCACCAGGAAATCATTGGGGTCGGTCCCGGCACCCAGGTCCACTCTCTTGCGGGCCAGGATCGTGCCTTCGCCGTCCAGGCCGCGGCCGGCGTCGAAGCCCGCGCCAAGCGCGAGCCGCACGCCAATGCTCTTTGGCAGCAGGGCGCGTACGATCGCCACGTCGTCGTTGGCGCGGGGCGTTACCTCGAAGACGCCCGCGCCCAGTTCATTGGTCGTGGTGCGAATGACTTCCCTGTCGAGTTCGACCACGATGCCGACCGACAGCGGCCGACCGTCGGCGGTGGTCGTGAGGACGTACACCTTGTTCGGCACCCCGCCGACGAGCTTGCCGTTTTCCGGCAGCACGTCGAGCCGCACGGCGTTACGCGTCACGCGCCGCGCCGCCTTTTGCGTCACCTTTTGGCCGGCACTATCCGTCACCTTCACCTCGAACGCCAGGGTCGCGTCGGCGTCGTTCTCCATAAATTCCTTGGGAATGTCGTAATCGAGCGTGTAGACCCCCTGCCCGTCGGTGTGGTCTGGCCCATTCTTTTTCCTGCCGCCCAGCTGGATTTCGACGATACCATCCGCGACGGGCTTGCCGAAAAAGTAGTCGGCGCGCACCGTCATCTTCACGTGGTCGCCCGGCTGGTAAAAGGGCCGGTCGAACGTCACGTCCACCTTGAACTTCGGCAGCGTGTACTTCTTCACGTCGATGACTTGCCGGGTCTGGGTGTCGCCGACCTTGCAGCCGATGACGTACTCGCCCTCCAGGATTTCCGAGGCGAGCGGGCAGTCGGTCGCGGCGATGCCGTAACGGCTCGTTTTGCTCTCGTTTTTGTAGATGATGTTGTTGCGCGGGTCGGCGATGGTGAAAACGGTCTCCTGTTCGCTCGCCGGTTTCAGGTCGAGGCGGCGTAGGGCCAGGGCGCGGACGTGAATCGTCTGGCCGGGCTGGTAGACCGGCTTGTCGCTGCTGAGCATGATCTTCCACGAACGCACGACGCGAATCTTTTCTTCGATGACTTCCGGCCCCTGCGGCGTCTGGGCCGTGACGCGCAGGTCGAACTCGCCGTTCAGATCGCGAACTTGAAACGCGGGTTGGCCGTTGCCCTGCGCGTCGGTATTGAAGCGCACCACCTGTTCGACCTTGCGGGTCTCCGGGTGCAGCAACTCGATCGTCACCGGGGCATTGGCCACGGGTGCGTTCGTCTTGCGGTCGAGCAGAGCCACACGCATCGACACGTTGCTGGACGCGAGCAGTTCGCGCTGGCCTAGCACCACGAGGTCATAGGGCGTGGCCTCCACGTTTTGCACGTAGACGTTTAGCGCCACCAGGATCAACGCGGCGGCGGCGACGGTGGCCAGCGCGGCCCAGCCGGTGCGCACCGTCCAGCGCCGTCGGCGCGTGGCGGTGCCGACCCGGCGGAGTGTGGTTTGGATCAAGAGGGGCGACGCCTGGTCGCGCGGCACCGCTTGCAAACGCAGGAGCCGGTTGCGGGCTTCGTCCACGGCCTGATTGCACACAGGGCAGGTTTCGCAGTGGGCCTGGACCAACTCGGCAGTCGGGCCGTCGAGCAGATCGTGGACGTACGATTCGGCCAGGTCGGCGACGTGTTCGGACATGGGTGAATTCTCCCGGTGACGGGTGAGTGGTGTTCGGTGGGGGCGGAGGTGCAAAGCCGCAAGCGGCAAATGCGGGGTCAGGTGGTTACTTTGTCTTCGTTGTCCCGCCGGGCCATGCCCAGCCGCGGCGTCAGCGACCGCCGCAAGGCCAACAGCCCGTGGTGCATGTGCGACCGCACCGTGCCCTCGTTGCAACCGACGACCTCCGCGATCGTCGCGTACGGCAAATCGTCCCAGACGCGCAACAGCACCACGGCCCGTTGCTGCGGCGGCAAGCCGTGGACCGCGGCCAGCACTTGCCGGTCCGTCTCGTCGGCAATGACCCGCTCCGGCGGCGATACGTCCGGCGCGGCCGGCTCGGGGGCGGCTTCACCGTTTAGCGACAGGTCGCGCTGCCCGCGGGACCGGAAGAACGCCCGACACTTGTTCAAGGCAATGGCGTACAGCCACGGCTTGAACGGCCGCGGAAACTCGTACAGGTGCCGTTTCGTCCACACGGCCAGGAAGACGTCCTGAAACAACTCCTCACCGCGGTGGTGATCGACGACCATGCGGCGGATGAACGTGAGCAGGCCGTCGGCGTGGCGGCGTACGAGCGGTTCCAGGGCGCGGGACTGGCCCCTGACCACTTTCGCCATGAGCGCTTCGTCGCGTTCCTGCTCGTCCGGCATGCGGCGTCTCCTGGGGAGCTACCCACCCTTATGCGCGTGGCCGGTCCGCCGTTGAAAGAATTGCCGTCAATTTTCTGCGCCGCCTGACGACTTGACCTAAGCTTGCAAGACGGCCGGGGTGCGCCGTCATCGGGACGAAGAGGACCGTGCTTTGGCAAACACGACCGGGACTGCCGAGCCTAACTTACGCCAGTGGATCGACCGGCTCAAGGACAAGGAGCCGGCCAAACGGCTGCACGCCGTCGCGCTCCTCGGCGGTCTCGGCCCGCGCGCCCTGGGCGCGCTGCCGGCCCTGATTGCCGCGCTGGCCGATTCGGCGGCGGAGGTCCGGCGCATGGCGGCCCAGACCCTTGGCGAAATGGGCGTCGAAGCCCGCACGGCCATTCCCGCGCTGACCCACGCCCTGAAAGACCCAGTGGAAGCCGTCCGCCGTCGGGCCGTCGTTGCCCTGAGCGAAATGGGGCCGGAAGCGCGTCCCGCCGTCGCGGCGCTGACGCAATGCCTGCGCGACGAGAGCGTGACGGTGCGCCGCTGGGCGGCGTTGGCCCTGGGTGAGATCGGCCCGACCGCGCCCGCTTCCATTCCCGCGCTGATCGAGGCGCTGCGCGAGGACGACGCGCGCAACCGCGCGGTGTCTGCCGCGGCCCTGGTGAAGATGGGTTCGCGGGCGGTGCCACGCCTGGTGGACGCCCTGCACCACCCCGACCCGCAAGTCCGCCGCTTGGCCGCCCTGACTTTGAGTAAGAATCCGCTCGGCAAGGATGTCGTGGAAGCATTGGCATCCTTAAGGAAGGACGCCGACGCCACGGTGCGCGAGGCTGCCGCCGAGGCGCTGCAGCGGGTCAGCGGTCGGAAATAGGGTTTTTGCCGCTTGCGGCTTTGCGGGAAAAACCGCAACGCCGCAAGCGGCAAAGACGTTAACTCGCACTCACCAGCAACAACACCGTCACCATCGTATTATTGAGGCCGTGGGCCACCATCGACGGGATCAGCGTCCCACGCCACTCGCGCGCCATCGAGAAGCCGACCGCCAGCGACATCAGCACCGGCACCGCCAGGACGCCCTGCGGGTGAATCACCGCGAATACGAAGCTCACAAGGACCGCGCTGGCCAGGAAGCTCAGAGCGCGTCCCCACCGGCCCGTGGCCTCGCGCAGGTGCCGATACAGGACGCCGCGGAACATCGTCTCCTCGATGATCGGCGCCCCGACGCTGGCCGCGAGGATCACTTGCAGTTTGCCCCACCAATTCGCCTTCAACAAAATCCCGGCAATCGGATGGCTGGGGTCCGAGCCGATGCCCAGCGGGCCGCCGCCTTCGCCGAACAGCGCTTTGGACAGGTGGATCAGGCCGAAGGTGAGGAGCGCGCCGACCAACAACAACGGCAGCGTGGCCGTGTAACTGGCAAGGCCGTAGATCGGCTCCAGCAGCACCGACCACCCGACAGCGCGCGGGGCTGAGGTACGGTCCTTCCAGACGAGGCCGATCTCGCGCCGCACGGTTGGCCACGGGACGCCGCGGAGTACAGGCCACGCCAGCACTGCCAGGCTGCTCAACGCCAACAATCCCGAAACGAGGAGCCGGTTTTCGCCGGTGGGCAGGAACGAGGCGAGGAGGCCCAGGCCCAGGAAAACCACCATCCACAGCGCGAACGTTTCCGCGTAGATGCCGCCGTTGAGTGAACCCGTATTGAAACGCAACCGCGCCTTGCGCTGGGCAAGCAGGATCGTCATGCCGACCAGCAGGGCCACGCCGACGCCGACCAGCCCCACGAAGCCAAACACCACGGCGAACAGGAACAAAACCGCGTTCTTGGCCGGGCCGACGACTGCCGCGCGCGCCGCCGAGTCCGGCCCGTCTGGCGGGTTCAGGGCCAGGTCGCCGAACCAGCCGAGCTTGTCGTGCAATTCCTGCCGGTCGTCGTCCATCAGCGACGGGGCGTTAAGCCGCTCGTCCCGGTAATCCTCGTACACTTTCTGGAGCAACTCCGCCGCGTGCGGATCGGCAAGCGGCGGGTCGAGTTTGTGCAACTGCTTCAGCGCTTCGTCCGGGTCGCGCAACTCGCCCGCCAGGACCACGAAACGCAACCGCTGCGCTTCCGGCCCGGTGTTCAACGACTCGGCTTCCTGATAAACCTTGTCCCGCTGCGAATCGCCGAACTGAGTCCGGCCGATGAGTTGGCGAGCCTGGAATTCAAACGTCGCGCCGGCGGTCTGCTTCTTCGCTTCGCCCTTGCGGTCGAGCACCAGCTGGCCGACGAACGCCGTCGCCACCGCCAGGGCGATCGCTGCCCAGGCGACGCGCGGGTAGCCCCGGCGGCGCAGCGATTCAACAGGCAACTCGGACGCCGTCGTCATCGGTAATCCCCAGGCGTTGCGACTTCAGGCGCGAATCGCGCTGTCTTCCCACAGGCGGACGCCGCCGAGGAAGGCGTTGTTGTTGTCGCCGCGCCGCGCGCCGGTCGGCAACTCTTCCAGCTTGCGAACGTTGCCGCCCCCCAGCACGACGTAGTCGGCGACGAAGGCGTTCTTGAAGCGCTCGACCACGTCGAAGACGTAGCCCTGCCACTTCCGCTTGCCGACGCGGTTCATGCCCGCCTCGCCGACGTAGTCCTCGTAAGACCGACTTTTGCGGTAGGGCAAGTGTCCGATTTCCAGCGGCGCGACCAGGCCGTCGATGACGAGGGTGGTGCCGAGGCCGGTGCCCAGGCCGAGGAACAACATACGGCCGCCCTCGTAGCTGCCCAGGGCCTGCATGGCCGCGTCGTTGATGAGCTTGTAGGGTTTGCCGAGCGCGGCGAAGTCGAAATCGACCCAGCCGGGGCCGAGGTTGACCGGCTCCTTGATAATCTTGCCGTGGGCGACGGGCGACGGGAACCCGATCGTGACGTGGTCGTAGGCCCAATCGGCCGTATTTTGCTGCACGACGTCTACCAACTGCTGGGGCGTCAGCGCCGGGCCGGACGGGTGCTTGCGCAACTCTTCGCCGCCGGTGTGCTTGAGCTTGATGTTCGTCCCGCCCACGTCGATCACAAGTATATTCATTCAGGCCTCTCCCCGTACGGCACCGATTTACTGTGATTCTACCGGAAACGCGCGGCCGGTGTCACCGGTGATGCGGCGAAGAACGGAAATCAGAGTTCACCGCGGATCGATTTTTTTGGGGCTTTTCTGCCAAGCAAAGTTGATAATGATTCGTGCAGTACCATCGCAAACAGCAGGAAACGTAAAGAGGACCCAGGCGTGGATGGACCCCGGCCCAGCACCCCACACCGCTTCACCGGCGAAGAACTAACCACGTTGCGCCCCTTGCAGCGGGAGTTCCCCAACATCGACGCCGCGGTCTCCGAGATCGCCCGGCGGTCGGCGGAGTGTACGCTGCCCAAGGGCACCGTTCACGTCATCAGCGACATCCACGGCGATTACGACAAACTGCGCCACGTCGTCAACAACGCCTCCGGCACGTTGCGGCCGCTCGTCGAACGGATGTTCAAAGACCGTCTCACGCCCGCCGAGCTACAGGAATTCCTGACGCTCATCTTCTACCCCGCCCAGACGCTCGAACACCTCGAACCGCGGCTGCGCGACCACGACGCGCAACGCCTGTTCTGCCGGCGCGTCCTGCGCGACCTGTTCGCCATCGTCCGCACCCTGGCGCGGCGCTACACCCAGAAGCACGCGGCCCGCGTGTTCCCGCCGGAGTTTGCGGAGCTTTTCAACGAGCTGCTGCACGAGCCGGCCCAGGAACGCGACGCGGTCTATTACGAGGCGCTCAGCGACAGCCTGGTACGGCACGGCCGGGCGCTGCAAGTCGTACGCATGACGGTGCGCGTGCTGCGCAACCTGGCCGTGGACGAACTAATCATCGTCGGCGACTGCTGGGACCGCGGGCCGCGCGGCGACCGCGTCGTCGATTACCTCATCAAGCTGCCGAAGCTGTCGTTCACCTGGGGCAACCACGACGCCGCCTGGCTCGGTGCCTGCCTGGGCCAAGAAGCCCTCATCGCCCACGTCTTGCGGATTTCCCTGCGTTACCGCCGCACCATGCAGTTGGAAGAAGGTTACGGCATTTCCATCCTGCCACTGGAACTGCTGGCCCTCAGCACCTACAAGGACGACCCGGCGGCGTGCTTCAAGCCGAAAAACGAGGGCCGCCGCGACTCCCTCCTCGTGGCGCGTATGCAAAAGGCGGCGGCGGTGCTGCAATTCAAGCTCGAAGGCCAGACGATCGCCCGCAACGGCGACTGGGGTCTGGCCCACCGCCGGCTGCTGCACACGATCGACCGCGCCGCCGGCACCGTCGTCGTGGACGGCAAGACGTACCCGCTCAAGGACCGCTATTTGCCGACGCTCGACCCCGCCAACCCTTACGAGCTGTCGGCCGACGAGCGGGCGTGCATGGACCGGCTACGGCAGTCGTTCGTGACGAATCCGCGGCTCTGGGAGCACATGAAATTCCTGCTCGAACACGGCTCGATGCACCTTGTCCGCGACGACCACCTCGTCTTCCACGGTTGCGTCCCGGTGGACGAGCAGGGCCAATTCCTGCCGATGATCGTGGACGGCCGGCCGCACAAGGGCAAGGCGCTTTACGAGGCTCTGGACGTGGTGCTGGCCCGCTCGCTGGAACGGCCGACCGATAAGGACCGCGACCTGATGTGGTACTTGTGGTGCGGCCCGCGGTCGCCGTTGTTCGGCAAGGACCGCATCGCGACCTTTGAAAACGACCTGATCGAGGACAAGGCCACGCACGAAGAGACGAAGAATCCCTACTTCCACCTAATCCATGAAGTAGACTTTTGCGACCGTATATTGAATGAATTCGGCGTGGACCCCGCGCGCGGCCTGATCGTGAACGGCCACGTGCCGGTAAAGATTGAAATAGGCGAGTCGCCGGTGAAGCGCAGCGGCAAGGCGATCACGATTGACGGCGCGTTTTCGGCGGCGTACGGCGACCACGGTTACACGCTGGTATTGGAGCCGGAGCGGACGTTGTTGGCGAAGCACCACCATTTCGAGTCGGTGGAGGCGGCCGTGCGCGAGGGGGTGGACATCATCCCGGAAATCTCGGTGTTGCGCCAGTGGGAGCAGCCGCGCACCGTGGCCGACACCGAGCGCGGTGCCGAAATCCGCCGGGCCATCGCCTGGTTGGAGAGGCTGGCCCAGGCGTACCGGGGCAACCAGTTGCAACAGCGGCCGTCCTAACAGTATTGCCGCTTGCGGCTTTGCGTTTCGGCGCGCTAAGCCGCAAGCGGCTTATTTCCCCACGCCCAGCGCGTCGGCCACGCGGTTGATGTAATTGAACCACGCCGCGATCAGGGTGATTTGCAAGACGCCCTGGTCGTCGAAGCCTACGCGCCGCAGCGCTTCAACGTCTTGGGGCGCGCACGACGACGGGTTCTCGGTCAGGCGCACGGCGAAATCGAGCATGGCCCGATCCTGCTCGGAAAGGTTCGCCTCGCGGTAGTTCCGCCGCAACGCGGCGGCGAGTTCGTCGTCCAGGCTGGCCCGGCGGAAGAACTCGACGTGGCTCTCGGTTCAGTAAAAGCACTGGTTGGCCACCGACACGACGGCCGCGATCATCTCGTGCTGGCGGCGTGTCAGCGGCAGTTCCGGCCGCAGTAAAACGGCCAGCGTACTGAAGGCATGCAGCATCGCCGCCGGGATCAGGCTGTGCGAAGCGGTAACGTGGTCGGTCGCGCCGTCGGGCCGCACCAGGCTGGGAACGGCGTCCTGGTATTCGGGCGGGTACAACGCGCCGAGCGCTTCATAACACGCCCGCAGTTCCCCGGTCGCTTGCGGGGCGTCGGTGTGCTGAATCCAGGTCATTTGAACCTCGTCATTTGAACCCGACCGTGCGCGTTACCCCCCTGCAACTTGGTGGCGTAACGTGGATGACATCGCGTGACAACTCCATCCTAGAAGGCCGCCGCTTGCAGGGCGCGACTTGAACGCGCCGGCGATCCCAGGTAGAGTTAGTTGATACCGCGCAATACTTCTTTTGCTGACCACCAAATGGTGTTGCTCTTGCCGCTTGGAGTTCGCCATGCCGCGTTCCCTGAAGGAAAATGCCGCGCCCAGTCAGGAACTGCGGCACTTCACCAATCGAACCAACGAACTCAAAGTCTTCCACACAGCCATGGACTTGCCAGCCGGCACGCCGTTGCCGGTGTTGATGTTCTACGGCGTCGGTGGGACGGGCAAATCGTGGTTGCTCAAAAAGCTCCGCGCCGAAGTGGCCGGCGCAGTGCCGTCCGCCCTGCTGGATTTCGAGCCCCTAAGCGGCGGCACGGCGTATCACACCGACAGCGCCCGTTCCCTGGCCGAGTTGCGCCGTCAATTTGACGGGGTCGTCTGCCCGCGCTTTGATTTGGCCTACGCCTGGTTGGGACACAAGGGCGGCGGCGGTGACGAGCCGCTCCTACGAGGCCGCGGTGCGGCAGCGACGGCCTTCGAGTTTCTTCGCGAAGGGACCGAAGCCACTTTCAGTTGGGTCCCCGGTGTCAATCTCGTAACCTGGCTGGCGGGGAAGGTTTCAAAGCCCCTCTGGAATCGTGTCAAGGACACGTGGCTTGAGCGCTTGCTGGCTTCAAAAGTCGGCCAGGAAGATTTTCAGCTCCTCCGTCGGCAGACGGCCCAGGAGATCTATCCGACGTTGATAAAGCGACTGCTTACCGATCTCGCCGAGAATTTGCCCCCGCGGGCAGGAAAGTCGTGCCGCGGCGTATTCTTCCTCGACACGTTTGAAGCCATGCGCGTAGGACTTCTTGGCGACAAAAAGCGAATCGGCGTGCAATTTGATTGACAGAGCGGAGACGGCCTGTTTTAGTGAACGGACCTTGGGCTGCTGATCCCGACAGCGGGCCTCCGCGGCCGGGAATCGTAATAAAGCAACCGGCGCGAGCCAACAAGGGAAGTCGCCCAGAAATAAAGCAACTGGCGCGAGCCAATAAGGGAAGTCGCCCAGAAATAAAGCAACTGGCGCGAGCCATAACCCTACAGGCACCGGTTCGTTTACTCATTAGTTCGGCGGCGCTCGGGTCGTGTCGCCGGAGCGTCTACCGGCTATGGCGTGTCGAAAAATCCGGCGCGGTCGCGGCTAGAATCTGCTTGACACGGGCAAGCGAGCGCGCGACAATCAATAGCCGTGCATAGCGACAAGTCGCCGGTGCATAGCGAC
>JBBRLG010000073.1:0-18310 GCA_038231495.1 Gemmatales bacterium
CCGCAAGCGGCAATTCGGGTTACTTCTTTCCTTTTTCTCTGTGCCGACCCTTGCCAGCCCTTTCGCCGAGTCCCCCAGTCCGCCACGGCCCGCCAGCGTTGGCGGAGATACAATCAGCGCCGACCGGCCCCCAATCGCTGCCGGCCGACGCCGATGACAGCCTGTCCGCCACCTCGCCACACTACACGAGCCGATCCGATAGGCAGGCAACGGCACTGCCCAATTGCGGAGGAGCGGGTGCCGCACGGCAACCGCGCCCACTCCCCTTTTATCGATGACCGGGTTGTCAAGGAACGTCGGCCGATCAGAGACGGCCTTGCCTCAACCAGTTGAAAAACGAACTGCGCCACCTTTAGACTCCCCTTTTCACCTCTCTACTTCCTCTTTTCAGTTCCTGATTATTTCCTGGCATGGTCACCGCATCCTGGTATAATCGCCGTACGACCTTCACTTATTTTTGGCCGCTCGCGGAGGATACTGCGGTGCCCATTCGTGCCCATTGCCCGCACTGCATTACGCCCTGCCAAGTCGCCGAACAGAACCTCGGCGTGCCGGTCAAGTACTACAAGTGCGGCCGGACGTTCACGGTTCAGCCCACGATGCTTGCAAGCAAACCTCCTAGCACGGAGCCAGTGCCGCACACGGCCGGTGCCCTGCGTCTTGACATTGCGGGTGTTACGTCGGTCGGCCGCGAGCGCAGCCGCAACGAGGACAGTTTCCTTGTGCAGCATCTTACCTGGTCGGACTTGAACCAGAACCATCAACTCGGCCTGTTGATTGTGGCCGACGGCATGGGTGGACACGCCGGCGGCGACCAAGCGGCACGGCTTGCCCTGCGAACCATTGGCACCAGCTTAACTCCTCTGCTGACATCTGCTCTGAATATGCAACAGCGGGAAGTAACGCGGGCCGGGCTGACACGTTCCGTCGACGCGGCGATCAAGGAAGCAAACCGCGTGGTCCAACAAGCCGCCGCCGCGGATCAACGGCACAAGGGCATGGGAGCGACAGCGGCCATTGTGGTCATCTGGAACGGCCGAGTTGTAATCGGGCACGTTGGCGATTGCCGCGTGTACCACCAGCACTTGGCCCATTTGAAGTTGGTGACGCGCGACCAAACGCTTGTCAATCGGATGGTGGACCTTGGCAAACTGACGCCGCAAGAAGCTGTCGGCCATGAGGCTAGCAACAAAGTCACCCAGGCCATCGGCGCGCGCACGGCCATCGAACCTGCTCACTACAAACTGAAGCTCGTCCCCGGCGACTGGCTCCTTGTGGCCTGCGACGGTCTGCACGGCCAGGTCGATGATCGCACGATTCAGGCGACCTTGGCCAAAGCACCGTATTCGGCTGCTTTACTGGCACACCGGCTCGTGGATTTGGCGAACCAGTCCGGCGGCACCGATAACTGCACCGTCGTTGCGGTTCGGTGCTACTAACGCGATACCTCCTGGCAAGCCACCTGAAACGGGCCATGAGTACGGAGTCACCAACGCCATGCCCGTTCCAAACGCTGCCGAAATGTTGGGATTCCTTCAAGAACACGAATTCTTGACGCCGCCCCAGGTGCAGCAATTGCGTGCGGGCATTGACTCGAAGTTCGCCGATCCCCGTGCGTTGATCCGCGAAACGGTTGACCGGAATTGGCTCACGCCCTATCAGGCGAATCAGCTACTCCAAGGGAACGGCTCAAACCTTCTGCTTGGCCCCTATCGTATTCTGGACAAGTTGGGCGAAGGTGGCATGGGGCAGGTTCTGAAGGCGTTCCATACCGGCATGGAACGCACCGTTGCCCTCAAAGTCATTGCGAAAGATCGTGTGGCCGATCCCACCGCGATCGCGCGCTTCCAGCGAGAGGTTCGGGCGGTCGCCACGTTATCCCATCACAACATTGTGGTTGCCTTCGACGTGAATCAAGTCGGCCAAACTCCGTTCCTGGCTATGGAGTATGTGGATGGCATCGACCTGTCGCGTTTGGTCCGACAATCGGGTCCTCTACCGATCGCGCGGGCCTGCGACTACGTTCGCCAGGCGGCGCTGGGCTTGCAACATGCCCACGAAAAAGGCTTGGTTCACCGCGACATCAAGCCGGGCAACCTCGTCGTTGCCCGTCCCCATCCCGATGAACCGCCGATTATCAAGATTCTGGATTTCGGCCTGGCGCGCTTTGAAAGCGAAAGCCCCCACAAAGGTCGCTTGACCCGACTCGGCGGTGTCATTGGCACTGTGGATTACATTGCCCCGGAACAGGCGCAAAATCCGTTGACTGCGGATATCCGGGCGGACATTTTCAGTCTCGGCTGCACTCTCTACTATCTGCTAACGGGAACCGCGCCCTTTGGCGGCAATGGCGCGGCTGAAAGGATCACCGCACGGGTACTAGGCAACGCCCCCTCGGT
This sequence comes from Gemmatales bacterium, assembly GCA_038231495.1. GTDB lineage: Bacteria > Planctomycetota > Planctomycetia > Gemmatales > Gemmataceae > JBBRLG01. Next base: position 2,400 of record JBBRLG010000073.1, read on the forward strand.
TCGCCGGAACCGGCCGGAAATATCACCATTTTTGGATCTCGTACTCGCCAAGATGATGGCTCGAAATCCCGAAGATCGGTATCAAACCCCTGGCGAGTTGGCAATGGCCTTGGAGCCGCACATCGCGGAGGATAGCCAGGATTCCGCGGCACCAACCCCGGAAAAAGCGCCTGCGCGCGCGCCGAAGCCGGCGCAGGCCGAGTCGCTAAAGGCGACGATTGATTGTCAACCAAGTGGCAAAAGCCAAGCAAATGGCAAAAGCCAGGCAGGTGGGAAACAGACCCGACCAACAAAAACGTTCACGCCTGAGCAACAGGCGTTGTTGAACGAAAGAACTTTGCTGCCGGCCACTGTGGCTCAGGCGTCAAGGGTAGCCAAGCCAAAGAAAAGTGGTCCAAACGCCGTTGTGAGGAAAAAGAAAGACAAACCCGCAAAAGGCGGTAGAGCTTGGATGGCGCTAGGCATCGGCATATTCGCGATCCTTGCCGTTGCCTGCGCGTCCGGCGGCGGCGTCCTTTTCTTCCTGCCGGGGCTGATCGGTCGCCCAAGTGCCACCATGCCGCGAGTTGCCGTTGGTACTGCTGTGTGGCAGGAACCGAAATCGACGCCACACACACCGTCGCTGACTTCTCCACCAACGACGGCGGGGACGAAACCGGTAACGCCTCAACAACCGGCCCTGCTCAAGGCGCCGTTCACGGCGCAAGAGGCGAAGGCGTCCCAGGCGGCATGGGCGAAGTATCTCGGCCGCAAGGTCGAGGAAGAGATTGACCTGGGCGGCGGCGTGAAGCTGGTGCTGGTGCTAATCCCTCCCGGTTCTTTCACCATGGGTTCCCCCGCGGCCGAGAAGGAACGCGGTGACACTGAAGGAGCGCACCCGGTGACGCTAACGAAGCCGTTTTATCTGGGGAAGTATGCGGTGACGCAGGGGCAATACGAGAAGCTGGCGGTCAAGGACAAGAACCCGAGTTATTTCACGAAGGAAAAGGTCGGAGGCATGGATACGGCGGCTTTCCCGGTGGAGAGCGTGTCGTGGGACGCCACCGACGGGTTTTGCAAGGCGTTAGGGCCGAAGGTGGCGTGGGGCAAGGTCGGGTTGCCGAGTGAGGCACAGCGGGAGTACGCCTGCCGAGCGGGGACGAAAACGCCATTCTGGTTTGGGTCGGAGTTGAACGGCAAGCAGGCCAATTGCTACGGGTATTTTCGGTGGTGACTCCATCGAGCTTCCTGGCGGAATATGGAAGGCTTGGGCAATCTAGGCAGCCGGTTTTCATGCAAAATCGGGCTATTTGTAGCTCAGGAAGCTCGATGGAGTCACCACCGAATTTTCCATACGGGACGACTGCGCTGAATCCTCCGTTGGATCTAAAGCGGACGTGTGCAGTGGGCGATTACGGCGCGAACGGTTTTGGGCTGTACGATGTGCATGGCAACGTGTTGGAGTGGTGCCTGGACTGGTACGGGCCGTATGAGGGGTTAGGGGAGACAGACCCGGTAAGAGTGGACAAAGATACAGTATAGCACCGTGTGGTCCGTGGTGGTTCTTGGGGCGACGATGCCTGTGGCTGTCGCGCGGCCTACCGTTACGGGTTCGCGCCCGCGGGCGATAGCAACAACGTCGGCTTTCGGGTTTGCGTCCGCCTGGACTGATCTATACTTTATCTTTTTACTCTTTTATCTTTCTTTCCTTTCCGAGCGAATCGAGGACGAAAAAAGCGACCGGGTTAAGGGGTCGGGAGTCGATTTCCGATTCGACTCCTGACACCTTTGTGCCCTTCGTGGCCAGCTTTTGTGCCTCGCACATGAAAGTCTGGGACGGCGAGAAGGAGTAAGTAATCCGAGACGTGAGCCAAATCTTACTTGAGCTCCAAGAAGGAAGGTAGCAGGTCATGTCCATTGACATTGCGCAAATCGACCAACGTCTCACATCGGTCGAAGCAGTACTGACGCAGGTTCAACAAAAGTTGGGGCTTGCTCCGTCACCGGCGAACTGGGTTGAGCAGGTTTCCGGATCGTTGGCCGATATTCCCGAAGAGGAGTATCAACAGTTCCTGGAATGCTGTCGTGCCGTCCGCAACGGTGAACCCATTCCCGAGGAAGAGGAACCGCCCGTATGAAGTACCTGCTGGATACGGACCATCTCAGCATTTTGCAACGCAAGGCCAGTTCAGAGTATCTTCGGTTGTCGGCATGGATGGCTCAATTCACCCCCCCCCGGATTTTGGCTGCTGCGTCGTGAGTCTGCACGAGCAGCTGTTTGGGCGCTCATGCCTTTATTAACCGAGCGAAGAACTCCGCCGGACTGGTGCGCGGCTACGAGTTGCTGGAGCGATTGCCACGCGATTATTTGGCGTTTAGCTTGCTGCCCTTCGACGCCCCCAGCGCAGCGCTTTACGATGGCTTGCTCGCCCAAAATCTTCGTATCGGCGCGATGGACTTGCGGATTGCCTCGATCGCCCTTTCCCGTAATGTGACGCTGTTGACGCGCAATCTCCGTGATTTCGGCCGCGTGCCTGGACTCACCATCGAAGATAGGACGGTGTAGAGGAGCACCCTGTCGGTGTTCGCGGGCTGCAGCGGTCCCCTGCGTCGGGACGCCTAAAGGGGTCGGCAGCCGGTTCCCGATTCGACTCCCGACCCCTTTATCCCCCTCCGGCGGGCTTACGCCGCGCCGCTCGCATAATGAGCCACTACCAAAAAACCACCTGCTTCGCAGCGGCACGTCGTTTGCATGTATTGACAGTCGAGAATTTGGGCGCTTTGTTTAATCTGTGCCGGCGACAACAGCAAGAAATGCATTTGCCACATAGGAATCAGGGCAAACAGTGTTGCGAGTCGAGAGTGTGGGTGGCGGAAAATCTCCCTTCACATACTCCTCCGACGCGCCAAAACTTGGCAACGGGGTTCCCCTATTGCGAATTGAAGCCAACGCCGCGAACGACCTGTAGTCACCGGCCGCCGGCCCAGTTGGAAAAGGTGTACCCTGGTGTGTCCTGCATCGCCCACTCGCAGGCCCGCGCGAATTTGATTCGTTTCCTACCCCACGTGGTGCGGCGAAACCTTTGCCTCACGCCAACGGGGTTCGCCACAGCCTTCACCCTGAGCGATTGCCTTCCCGCCGCGAATCGGGAAACAATCACTCCCTTAAACCTACCTCGTAGCGTCTCAACACGGAGATTTATCATGCGGCTATTGCAACGGTTCGCCAGCCACTTTGTCCAGAAAAAAAGTGGTGCTTTCGCCTGGCGCGAGCGCACTTTCAATTGTCCCGACCGGCTCGGCGAACGTCTCGGCCTGGAGGTGCTCGAAAGCCGCCTGGCCCCGACGGTTACTGCGGTTCCGCCGGTAGGCGGCTTGCTGACGGTAAATTTCGGCGCCAGCAACGATGTCGCCACCATCCTCGGCACTGCCCCCTCCGGGGCGCTGATCACCGTCTCAGGCACGGGCCTGGCCCCCACGCCTTTCGCCGGTGTCACCAGCATCGCGGTCACCCACACGCCGGCCACGGCGAACCAGGCGGTCACGCTGCAAACCGCGGCACCCAATGCCATCCTGGCCCCCGGCGGCACCCTGTCGGTCGCCGGTATCGCCACCACCACGGTGAACGGCGTCGTCAACGCCTCCACCGTCACGGGGGACGCTACGACGGTCAACGTCCAGAGCGGCAACGGGGCCAAGATTCAGACGGGAGTCAACCTCGCGGTTGCGGGCGCCACCGTGAACGTGGCCAACGGCACGTATACGGAGTCGAACATCCTGGTCGCCAAGGCGCTGACGATCAACGGGCAGTCCCAGGCGGGCGTGCTGCTTCGGCCGGCCATCGCCGACGCCCACGACGATAGTGCATTCGGCGGCGCTGCCGTCAGCAACGGGTTCGTTGTGCAAAGCAACAACGTCACGGTGCAGAACCTGACCATCGACGGCAACGCCAACGGCACCCTGGCCGGCACTCAAAACTTCCGGGCCGGGGTCATCACCGATAACACCGCGCCTGGCCAACCGTTCAGCGGCCTGACCGTCCAAAACGTTACCGTCCAGAACGCCTTCCGGCGCGGCATTCAGGTTTCGACCCAGCGGGTCGGCGGCAGCGCAAACCAAATCCTCAATAACACGATCACCGGCGTCACGAACCCTTCGGGCTCCGGCACCGGCATCTCCATCTTCGGCGACTCCGTCGTTACCGGCAATACCGTGGGCGGTGCCGCCGCGGGTGCGCTCAACGACACGGGCATCGGCGCCAACGGCGGCCCTGCCATCGGGCCGGGGGTGCCCAACCCGGTGCTGACCGCACAGGGCAATACCCTGATAAACAACACCACCGGCTTCAACCTTTCCGAATTGGGGGCCAACAGCGTTATCGGTGGCCCCGCGGCGGCGAACGCCAACACGGTCACCATGAACGGCAGCGGGGAGGTCGGCGTCCTGCTGAAATTCTTGGTCGGGTCGGTAACGATCCAGGGCAACCAAATCAGCGGCTCGGCGACCGACGCCGGCGTTTGGCTGCAAAACAACAACCCCGGCGCGCCGCCGGCCGTCGTCATCGCCGGCAACGTCATCTCAACCACCGGCAGTACGGCCACCACCGCAGGCACCGGCACTGGCCTTTTCCTGTTCGACGACCCCACCGTGACGGGCGAGAACACGGCGGGGGCGCTCGTTGCCACGCTGCGGAACAACACGGTCAACGGCTTCGTGCGCGGCATCGATGTCGCCCAGACCTACGCGACCGCCCCGCAGAATTTGACGGCCACCCTCGACGGCAACACCCTGGGCAACAACGCCACGGGCATCCGCCTGCTCCAGACGAACGCGGGTGTCACGGTGACGGCCACTTTCGTTAACACCAATACCATCACCGGCGGCGCCACGGGCCTGTTCGTAAGCGGCACGGGTGTAACAATTAGCGGCAGCACCCTGGCAACAGCGGCGTTCGCCGGTGAAACGGCCCGCTATATTGATTTGCAGAACAAGGCGCTGGCCGGGACGGTGCTCGACGCGCGTGCGGTCACGTTCGAGGGGCGAACGGGTGCCGCTGACACGGTCGCCCAGAATTTCGCCGTCGAGGCCAAGCTACACCAGAAGGTCGAGGACCCCACCGTCGGGCTAATTAACTTCCTGGACCGCAACGTCTTCGTCGTCAACACCAACACGATCGCCAACGGCTTTAACGCCGCCAACCCCGGCGACACGCTCAACGTCCAAGGCGGCACCTACGCCGAGGCGTTTAACGACACCAAGGGCGTCAACCTCCTGGTCGCGTCGCCGGACACGGTGACGATTAACTCGCTGACCGGCGGCGGGAACTCGACGGTGACCCTGAGCGGTACCGGCGCCACCCTGGCGTTCGGCGACGCCACCAATACGACTTTCGCCGGGACCATCACCGGGACGGGCAACCTGGTGAAACAGGGCAGCGGCACCTTCACGCTACCGGGCACCAGCACTTACAGCGGAACGACGACGGTCAACGGCGGTATCCTCGTCGTCACCGGCACCCTGGCGGCGGGCGGTACGGTGAGTGTCAACAACGGCGCTACGCTGACCGGCACCGGCACGCTCAGCCGCGTCGTCGCCGTCAACAGCGGCGGCACCCTGGCGCCGAGTCTTACCGGCCCCGCCACCCTCACCGTGGGCGGCCTCACCTTTCAGCCGGGCGGCACCTTGGTAGTCTTCCTCAACGGCCCCGCCGCCGGCACCGGCTACACCCAGCTCGTGGTCACGGGCGGCCCCGTCACCCTCAACAATGGGACGCTCCAGGTCAACCGCGGCGCTTTCACGCCCAACGCCGGCTCCGTCATTACGCTAATTGCCAACATGGGCGGCGCTACGATCACCGGCAACTTTAGCGGCCTGCCCGAGGGCGGTGCGTTTAACCTCAACGGCGTCCCCGGCTTCGTGACCTATACGGGCAACACCGGCAACGACTTCATTATCGCGTTTGTCGGACCGATCGCGTTCCCCGGCGGCATCAACGGCACCAATTTCGTCGTGCGCCGCAGTGGCTCGGACGTTCAAACCCTCATCGACGGCAAGTTGGTGGACTCGCGCCCCCTCGCTGCCGTCACCAACCTGAGCCTCAAAGGCACCGACGGCGCGGCCAACAGCCTCACTGTCGATCTGGGCTTCGGCGGATACTTCACCCTGGCCGGCGTTCTCAGCTTCCAGGGGGGCGTCGGCGGCACCGACCCGGTGCGTGTAACGGGGGGCAATTTGCAGACCACCACGGTCGCCTACACCGGCCCGGGGGCCGGCAGTGTCGGTCTGTTTACCGGCGCCCCCGGCTCTCTCCAGGTCGCCTTCACCAATGCGACGGCACTGGACGTGACCGGCGACACCACCGCAACACTTACCTTCCAGCTGCCCGGGTCACCTGATAGCGTTACGCTCACCGACCGGGGCGATGGCGGTGCCTCATCCCTTGGCGGCACCAGTGGCAATTTTGTCGCCACGACCTATAAGGACCCAACCGCACTCCTGTTGTTGACGGCCGGACCAGGTAACGACGCCTTGACCCTGAGGCGGCTCGCCGCCACGACGGCCAACTACGTCCTGGACGCCGGCGGCGGCACGAACAACCTGACCGTCGATTTTTCGAGCGAGACCGCGGCCGATGTCGTGTACCTGACGGCCACCGCCATCCATGCCAACGGCCTGGGTGCCGGCAACGTCTACTACCGCGCCACCGGTGGCAATTTCGGCGGCGCCGTGACGCTCAGCCTCGGTTCGGGCGGCAATCGCGTCTTTTTGCAAGGCACGCAGGCGGGCGCTCCGACCCTCGTGCAGACCGGCTCCGGTGACGACACGGTCGTCGTTTCTTCGGACCCCAACCCGGCCCTTGGGCAACTCAACACCTTCGCCGCGCCCCTGACCCTCGACGCCGGCGCGGGTGCCAACCTGCTGCTCGTCAGCGAGGCCGCGAAGGCGACCAGCGACACGGTGTGGGTCACGGACCACGGCGTTGCCTTCGACGGCGAGCAGTTTACCCTTTTCTTCCGCGCCACCGGAGGGACCTTCGCGCGAGGAATCCAGGTCGTGGAGGGCACCGGCAACGACACGGCGATCGTGCAGAGCCAACTGCCGAACGTGCCCACAACGGTGTTTGGCAACGGCGGCGACGACATCTTCCGGGTCGCCGTTACCAATGCCAGCCAGTACGCCAACCTCTTCCTGGACGGCGATGCCGGCAACAGCATGCTCCAGGCCTTCGACCTGACCGGCGGCGCGACTGTGCGGCGGCGCCTAACCGCCGGCAACCAAGGGACGCTTGAATTGTCCTACCCCAACGGAGGGAGGAGTGTCATTAACTTCCAGAACATGAAGCAGCAGTTTGCGAACGTACCTCTTACGGAGGTGCCCTCGTAAATAGGATGTGCCGGTCGTCGCTGCCGAGTCCAGGCGCGGTGAGGCAGCGGGATCATTTCGGGCGCGGCCGTCGCTTGGTGCAACTGCCGGACCTCGTCCCACAACGCCGACCATTTACCCGCCTCGTCGGGGGGCAAGGCGGCAATGGCGTCGGGTTCGCGGACGGACCGCAGGTCAGGGTTCGTCAGCCACGCGGTCAGTTGGGCGTGGACGACATCACCGCGGACCCGTCACATGATCCGGAACGGCCCGAGCAAGGCGTCGAGCCACTCCCGCGCAGGCCGGGGTAGTCGGCTCTCGGGGGCGGGGACACGCCTTGCTCGGCGGCGGCAGTCTTGTCCCGCGGCATAGCCTGGCCTTCAGGGAGGTGAATTGCGCGTCGAACTCTTTCCGGTTGAACCGTGCGGCCTCGGCGCACCTTTGGCGGAGCCCGCTCATCCGTGCGAACTCCAACAAGTCATTGGCGCCCGCGGCCTTTGCGGTTCCGGCCAAGACCGTTTCCCGCTTCGCGTCGAGCCGGACAAGGCGCTCGCACTCCGCCGCCCACTGAGCCGAGGGGTACTATGTCAAGTGATCGGGTTAAGGGGTCGGGTGTCGATTTCCGACTCGCCGCCCGACCCCTTTTTCTGACCTTTTTCTGACCCGGTTAAAAGTTCGGGGGTCGATTTCCGAATCCGCTCCCGAACCCTTTCATCCGTCATGCCGTTACGATGCCTCCGCCGTCACAATAATGACGCGCGAGTGTTCCGTGAGTTTCACCGCCGGATCGAGGGGACGGACCAAGCCGTTCTCCACGACACTCGCCACCGCAAGGGGGCGCCGCCGAAGCCGGCCCAGGTGGGCCTCCACCGGCGACGGAGCCACGTCGGGCGGCAATTCGGGAGGTGCCAGCTGCGCCTCCGCCGCGATCTGCTCGTCTTGCGCTCGACGGCCAGGGCTTCGCTGGTCAACGGGGGGAGTAGACATCGGTGTTTCTCTCAGTACGCGGCGATCACAAAAATGGACGGGTCGCCCAACTCTCCGAAGACATCGGGGAGCTCGTCGTCCTCCCGGTCGTAACGCCCGATCACCCAGATCCGGCGCCCCGATGGCGTCTCAGCGAACAGTTGGAAGGAACCGTCCTTGCGCTCTTGAAGGCTGAGAACCCGGTCGAAGGCGGCCTCGACCTCCGCCGCCGAGAGATTGTGGGCGTCGATTTTCTGGAGGTTCCATTCGATCCACTTGAACTCCCTCGTCGGCTGATGTCGTCGAGGCAAGGGGGTCGGGAGCCGCTTTCCGATTCGACTTCCGACGGCTTTGATCTACCCGACCCCTTTTATCTACCGCAAAGGGACCGATTTCATGGAAGTATTGTACCGACTGCGGGGGTTTGGCGACACGGAATCGGGACGCACACCGACAGACCGGTGTCGTGCGCCGCGCGGTACAATCCGGCCAATTCAATCGCCACCGTGAGAGGATGAACCGGACAGGAGTTATCTCGGACAAACAAGATGGCCGTAGCGCATGTAAGCCTTGGACGTGCAACGGTGGTTGGCCGCTTGCGGCTTTGCAAATACCTGCAAAGCCGCAAGCGGCATTCTTCTTTCCTTTTTCTCTGTGCCCCCGGCACCTCGGGCGATAAGCTGTCTTTCGCCCCCCTGTTTTACACCAAGGAGATTCCCATGAAGTCCCTCTTTCTGGCTGCGGTCGCCACCGTTGCCGTCCTGGTTTTGTCCACCCCCGTGCCCGCCGGCGAGTTGGAGCTGGTGCAAACCATCGTCCTCAAGGGCAAGGCGGGCGGCCTCGATCACGTCGCCATCGACGCCAAGCGCGAGCGGCTGTTCGTCGCCAACAAGGTCAACAACACGCTCGACATCGTAGACCTCAAGGCCGGCAAGCTGATCGAACAAAAGCCGAATCAGACCGCGATCCAGGGCATCGCTTACGCCGCGGACCTGGACAAAATCTTCGTCGGCCTCGGCACTCAGGGCCTGTGCAACGTCATCGACGGCGAGTCGTACAAGCTGCTCAAGACGATCAAGTTCAAAGACGACGCCGACAACGTCCGCTACAACGCCGCGACGCACCTGGTCTACGTGGCCCACGCGGAAAAGATGCTCGGCGTGATCGACGCCAAGACCTACGAGGTCAAGGCCGACATCAAGCTGCCCGACACGGCCGAGGGCTTTGAAATGGAATCGAAGCGCTCTCTCATGTACCTCAGCGCCCCGGCCGCCAACGTGGTCGCGGTCATCGACACCGACAAGAACGAGGTCGTGAAGACCTACCCGATGAAACTGGCGGGCGGCGCTCACCCGCTCGCGCTGGACGAGGCGAACAAGCGCGTCTACATCGGTTGCCGTAAGGAGCCGAAGGTCATCGTCATGGACACCGAGTCGGGCAAGGAGTTGAGTGCCGTCGATGTCGTGGGCAACATCGACGACCTGTGGCTGGACGCCAAGCGTAAGCGGCTGTACGCCTCGTGCGGCGACGGCTCCCTGGTGGTGCTCAAGCAGGTGGACGCCGACAAGCTCGAAGTCGTGGAGAAGGTCGAGACGCCCAAGGGGGCGAAGACGTGTTTGTACGTGCCGGCGACGGGCAAGTTGTACCTCGCGGTGCCGCGCCAGGAAGGTAAGGACGGGCCGGAAGTGCGGATTTATCAGGTGAAGTAGCGCTTGGGCGAGTCGAGCCGCTTGCGGCTTAGCGGATCCCGCAAAGCCGCAAGCGGCTAACCTCGCCAAGTTCTCGCTGATAGTGTAAACTACCTTCGCCCACCCGCACGCGCCCCCCGCCGGTTCGGAGACTCTTCCCATGTGGACCATCCTCGGCAGTCGTGCCACGCACTGCGACGGCCTGTCGCGCCGCAACTTCCTCAAAGTCGGCGCACTCCTCAGCGGCGGCCTGACGCTGCCCGGCCTCCTGCACTGCCGGGCCGACGCGCCCAAAACCGAGCCGCGCTCCGCCATCCTCATCTACCTCGGCGGCGGCCCGTCGCACTACGAAACCTTCGACCCCAAGCCCGACGCTCCGTCCGAAATCCGCGGCCCCTACAAGCCGATCGCCACCAGCGTGCCCGGCCTGTCTATCTCCGAGACGCTGCCGCGGTTGGCGAAAGTCGCCCCCAAGTACAGCCTCATTCGCTCCTGCGCCCACGACAACCCCGGCCACGGCGGCGGCAACCGTTACGTCCACACCGGCTACAAGAGTGCGTCGCTGGAGTTCGAGCAACCGCACGACTACCCGGCCGTCGGCTCGTGGGTTTCCAAGGTGCGCGGTGCCATGTCCAACGGCATGCCGACGTTCATCCGCTGTCCGGCGTCGAACGACCCCGGCCCGGCGTTCCTGGGCAACGCCTACAACCCGTTCGACGTTTACTCCACCGGCCGACCGCTGGGCGCGACGGTGACGCCGATCCTGCCACTGGCCCGCGTCCAGGACCGCCGCACGCTGCGCGACGCCTTCGACACGGTCCAACGGCACGGCGCCGAAAAGTCCAAAATGGACGCGATGGACGACCTGGAACGGCAGGCGTTCGAGATGATCTCGAAGCCGGCGGCCCGGCTGGCGTTCGACCTGGAGCGCGAGCCACTGCCGGTGCGGGAGCGTTACGGCACGCACGAAGCCGGCAAGAGCTTCCTGCTGGCTCGCCGCTTCATTGAAGCGGGTGCGGGCATCGTCTCGGTGCGCATGGGCAGCTGGGACCACCACGGCAACGCGGGCGGTACGGTCAAAACGGGCACGGAGGAGAACTGCCCGCCACTGGACCAGGCGCTGGCGGCGCTCCTGACCGACCTGGACGACCGCGGCCTGAGCGAGCGGGTGCTGGTGTGGTGCTGGGGCGAGTTCGGCCGAACGCCGAAGATCAATAACACGTTCGGCCGCGACCACTGGCCGCAGGCGATGTCGGTCTTGATGAGCGGCGGCGGTCTGAAGTCCGGCGTGGTGGTGGGTGCGACGAACAAGAAGGGCGAAGAGCCGGTGAACCGCCCGCTGAGTCCCGCCGACGTGCTGGCGACGGTCTACCGCCAGCTGGGCGTGGACCCGGCGCAATCGTTCCCAACGTCCGGTAACCGCCCGGTGTCGATCCTCAACCACGGTACGCCGATTGAGGAATTGATCTAATTGCGATCCGGCCCGATGCGCGCAATTGAGACGAACATGATAAAATCCATTCGCATCCAGAACTTCCGATCGTGCAAGGATGTAACGCTAAAGAACATTCCAAATGTCCTTGTGCTAGTTGGGCGTAACGGTGCCGGCAAGACGAATGTGCTGCGGGCCATTCATTGGCTTGCACGAACATCCACAAGGTCAGACGAACATTGGTTTCCAAGCATTTTTGGATATGAAACCGTTGATTATACTGTTGAAATCGAGGTGATACTTAATAATTGCACTTACTACTACAAACTACACAGAAGCCAAGGCCCAGTTCCGTATGAAGTAGATCGCTATCGCATCGAATTTAATCTTGCCGAGTCCCTTTCAATCCGGGACGCTCAAGGTACCCGATCCATACTTGAACGAACCGGCCAGGTATTGACAAGCATATTAAGACCAGAGCCGATGACGTTGAATCAATCGGCCGGATCACTCCTTAGTATTATGGCTGTGCTGCCGTCAACGGACCCGCTTGCAAATGCTGTTCGTCCACTGTACGAATTCTTGTCGGCGGTGCGTTACTATCCTATTGACGAGCCATGCGACCCACAACTTGGACCAGACTTTGGTCCTTGGGTGCAAGAGAAGGCCTATCAAGACTGGTCTGCTAAATATGTAGAAACCAAGAATCCTGGCGATTCTGTGCAATTGCGCATACTTCATATGTGGCTAACCAGTGATGAGAAATTTGGCCGCCTAATATACCTGCTCGGGCCTGACGGGTTGGATTTGATCGGAGATATCGAATGCTCAAAATTTCCGCCAGAAACTGGAGCGGGACCGCCACTCCTAGCGGTGATGTATTTGCTTGTATTCAAACCCATTCATCACTCGATCGACGGCCCAAAAGGGTTTAATTACAGCGATCTCTCTACGGGCACCCGGCGAACTCTGAAGATAATCGTCTCCTTGCTGTTCGACTCGTCGGCAGTTATGTTGCTCGAACACCCGGAGGACGGCATTCACGCCGGCTTGCTCAAGTCGCTCATTGATATTATGAAAGACAACATCGGCAACCGGCAGATCATCATGACGAGCCACTCCCAGACGCTCCTTAACGAACTGGACCCGGATCAGGTTCGTTTCGTTACCATGGACGAGTCCCAGACGCATGTGCGCGCCCTCAAACCCAACGAAAAGAAGGCGGCAAGGCAATACATGTCCGAAAAGGGTACTTTCGCCGAATTTGTCGAATTGGTCGAGGCGAATGAGGCGGCGAAGTGAAATATGCCATTATTGCCGAGGATCGGTCGGACGCGGAGGTGCTCGCCATACTGGTAAAGCGCCTGTACGCCGTCTGTTACCCAAAAAAGAAGGCGGCGTCCGTTGCAAAGCAGGGTTATCACGGTTGGGGCGACTTGTGCCGAAAGGGAGCAGCCGAGCTTGGCGCTTTTTATAACGTGGGGTGCCAGCGCTTCATCGTGTGCCTGGACGCGGATCAAGTGAACCCAAAGCCAAGGTATGACTTTGCATATAACCAAATCATAAAAAAGGCTAAAATCCCGGCCGCGTGGTGCATTGTAGTGCCAGTTCAAGAGTTGGAGGCCTGGGTTCTTGCAGACATCGAGCAGGTTTCAATGATTATCGCGTCCTGGCAGCCGAAGGCAATTGCAAACCCGGAGAAAATCAAAAACCCCAAGGAGTACCTTCGCGGGTTGAGTCGAGACCCCACGACGAAGCACATTCGTTACCGCGAGCCGCGTGACAATGTTAAGATGGCTAATCATCTACGCACCGAGATCGTAGCAGCAAAGTGCAAAGCCTTCAGGTCGTTGGTCGATTTTGTCAACAACTGAATGTTTTTTGCACGCCAGCCGAGGAGAACCATGAACGCCGCGTCGTTTCACCGCCACATGCTCGAACTGATCCGGCGCACGTCCGCGTACCTGCCGGCGGACGTTAGCCAGGTCATCGAAATGCACCGCGCCCTCGAACAGCGCGGCTCCAAGGCCGACCTCGCCCTCGAACTGGTGTCGCAAAACATTCGCCTCGCCAAAGGCCTCAGCGCCCCCATCTGTCAGGACACCGGCACCATCTCGTTTTATTTCCAGACCCCGATGGGCGTCGATCAAATCGAGCTGGAAGAACTGTGTCGGGAGGCCGTCGTCGAGGCGACCGCGAAGGGCTATCTGCGGCAGAACTCCGTCGATAGCGTCAGCGGCAAGAACTCCGGCAACAACCTCGGCCCCGGCAGCCCAGTGTTTCATTTCCACCAGCACCGCGTGCCGACCATCGACGTGCGCCTCGTCCTCAAGGGCGGCGGCTGCGAGAACATGAGCGCCCAATACTCCTTGCCCGCGACGCTCAACGGCAAGCGCTCGGACCGCGACCTGGAAGGCGTCCGCAACTGCATCCTCGACGCGGTGTGGCAGGCTCAGGGCAAGGGTTGCGGCCCCGGCTTCCTCGGCGTTTGCATCGGCGGCGACCGGGCCAGCGGTTACGCCAACGCCAAGGAGCAGCTGCTGCGGCTACTTGATGACACCAACCCGGTGCCGGAACTGGCCGCCCTGGAAACGCGCATCCTCGACGAGGCGAACCAGCTCGACATCGGCCCGATGGGTTTCGGCGGCAAGCTGACGGTCGGCAGTTGCAAGGTCGGCGTGCTGAATCGGTTGCCGGCCTCGTTTTTCGTCAGCGTCGCCTACATGTGCTGGGCGTACCGGCGGCGCGGCGTCGTCCTCGACACCAGCGGCGACGTGGTCGAATGGCTCTACGAGACGCCGGGCGAGTTCGACCGGGACTACCGTGGCGCGGTCAACGACACGTTGCAACTCGGCGTCAGCGGCAAACAGGCGATCTCCCTGACGCCGCCGTTGACCGAGGCCGACGTGCGCAAGCTCAAGGCCGGCGATATTGTCTTGTTGAGCGGCACCGTTTTTACGGGGCGCGACGAGGTCCACAAGTATCTGTACAAGGGCGGCGACCTGGAAGTGCTGCGCGACGGCGTGATTTACCACTGTGGCCCGGTGGTGTTGGAGGAAGCCGGCCAGTACCGCGTGACCGCGGCGGGGCCGACGACCTCGATTCGCGAGGAGCCGTACCAGGCGGCGGTGATCGAGCGCTTCGGCATCAAGGCGGTGATCGGCAAGGGCGGCATGGGGCCGAAGACGTTGCAGGCGTGCCGCGACTACGGCTGCGTCTACCTGCACGCCATCGGCGGCGCAGCCCAAATCTACGCGCGGTGCGTCGAGGGCGTCGATAATGTCTATTTGAAGCAGTTCGGCAGTCCCGAGGCGGTGTGGCAGTTGCGCGTCAAGGACTTCCCCGCCGTGGTGACGATGGACGCGCACGGGAGGTCGCTGCACCAGGAGGTCGCCGACGTGTCGAAGACCCATTTGCAGGAACAGTTAGGCGTCGCCGCCACGAAATGACGGGTATACCAGCAATGACCGTAAATCGTGCGCTACCCCGGCTGCTGTTCACCCTCGGCGACGTGGCCGGCATCGGGCCGGAGATCGTCGCCCGCGCGTGGCCGGACCTGCTGCCGTTGTGCCGTCCGGTCGTCGTCGGCGACCCCCTGTGGCTACGCCGTGCCCTCGACCTCATCGGCTCGCCGGCCCAGGTGCGCACCGTCGCTCACCCCGCGGAACTCGACGCGACTGCCGAACTCGTGCCGTGCATTAACCCGACGAAGCAAGACCTGAGCGCCGTCACGCCGGGCAAAGTGGATGCGAAGGCGGGCCGCGCCGCGTACGACTTCCTCTGTGCCGCCATCGACGCCACGCTGGCCGGTGCCGCGGACGGCATCGTGACGGCGCCCCTGCACAAGGAAGGGCTGCACGCCGCAGGTCTGTCCTATCCGGGCCACACCGAAATCCTGGCCGAGCGCACCGGCGTGCGCGACTTCGCAATGGTGTTGGCCATCGACTCCCTGGCGGTGGCGCACGTCACACTGCACATGGCCTTGCGCGACGTTTTCCAAAACCTCTCGACGCAGGGCGTGTTGGAAAAGACGCGCCTGCTCGATGGCTTGTTGAAGCGGCTGTTGGGACGCAAGCCGCGGCTGGGCGTGGCGGCGCTGAACCCGCACGCCAGCGACGGCGGCTTGTTCGGCGATGAGGAGGCGACGATCATCGCGCCGGCGGTGGCGGCGGCCCGCGCGGAGGGCATTGACGCCACGGGACCGGTGCCGACCGACGCGCTGTTCGTGCGCGCGAAAAACAGCGAGTTCGACGGCGTCGTGGCGATGTACCACGACCAGGGGCACATCGCACTGAAGCTGATGGGCCGCGACCGGGCGGTGAACATCAGCGTGGGGCTGCCGATCGTGCGCACGAGCGTGGCGCACGGCACAGCGTACGACATCGTGGGGAAGGGTATCGCGGACGCGGGCAGCTTGATCGTCGCGACGAAGGTGGCGGCGAGACTTGGCGCCTGGGGCGTTTGGGGTAAGACACCAACCCCCC
>JBBRLG010000074.1:0-18240 GCA_038231495.1 Gemmatales bacterium
GACGCGCGGCGTGCGGCCGAACTCGCCCAGCGCCACAACCAGGGTCGTGTCCAGCAGGACGCTATCGTCGAGGTCCACCACCAGGGCCGAAAACGCCTGGTCGCAAGGCGGCAGCAGCTGTCCGTGCCGCGCAAAGAGTTTTTCGTGGCTGTCCCAATTGGTTACTTGGCCGTTGGTTCGGCCGTCGAAGGCCGCCACGAAATTGACGCCCCCTTCGACCAGGCGGCGGGCCAGCAGCAGGCTCTGGCCGAGCCGGTGCCGGCCGTAGCGCTCGCGCACCGGCAGCGGCTCTTTCGAGAGGTCGAACAAGCGCCGCACTTCGGGGGACGCGAGCAACCGCAAGGCGCGTTCCCGGTAGACCTCGGCGCGGGCGGCGGGGCCGGGCAACGGGGCAACGTCGAGGCGGCGGAGCAGTTCCGCGCGGCCGTCGAGGTCGGCGGCCCCGTCGAAGGCCGCAACGCGGAAGTCGGGGGCGTTGGGGTCGCCGTCCACCTGAAAGCGGTCGTAGGCACCGCCGAGCAGGCCGGGCGCCTGTCCCGGCAATTGCACCACGTTGTACAAAGTGTAAGGCAAGGCGACGTAGGGCAAGACGTGGGCGCGGGGACCGAGGGCGTAACTGACGGCCGAGCCTAGCGTCGGCAGGCCGCGCGGGTCGTCGGCGAGCAGTTCCTGGTCGCCGCCCGCGGGCGTGCGGCCGGTCAGCGCCTCGGCCGCCGCGGAGTTGTGGTTGCGCATCGGGTGGTGCAGGGCGCGCACCAGGGCCAACCGATCCATGATGCGCGCGGTATGCGGCAGGTGCTCGCAGACGCGGACGCCCGGTACCGCCGTTGCAATTGTGCGGTACTCGCCGCGAACCTCGGCGGGTGCGTCGGGCTTCGGGTCGAGCGTGTCGAGATGACTCGGACCGCCGTAGTAGAAGATGAGGATGCAGGAGCGGATGCGCGCCACGGACGTGGGTGCGGGTCGGGCGGCGGCAAGTTCGGACGGCAGGCCGAGGCCCAGCCCGGCGAGGCCGGCCGTCCCGAAAAATTGTCGGCGATGCGGCGTATGCGGGTGGCTCATCATCTCCCCCTGGTGCGGGATCAAGGGACCTGTTTTCGTATCCTTCGGAGTGCCGGCCGCACTCCAAAGGGAAAAATACCTGCCGTGATCCTGCGCTAGCGAGGTCGGTACAGGGCATTTCTCACGGCGTTTTTTTGCCAGCGGGGGCGACGACTGGCAACGTCTCCAGCAGCGCGAGTACGGCCCAGTTGGTGGCCGCGAACGAAATAAACTGCGATTTGCCGCCCGGATCGCCGTTGTCGAAATAGACCTGAAGCGGCTTGCTGCGCGTCTGCACGATCCAGGACCCATCGTCCTTCTGCGAATCCAGTAGATATTGCACGCCCTTTTGGTAGGCTTCATCCTTCACATCCAAACCGGCCCGGCGCAAAGCCACGAGGACGGTTCCCGTGGCATACGCGTCGCCCGCTAAATCCGCCAACTGGCCCCAGCTGCCGTCCTTGCCCTGGTCCTCCAGCAACTGTCCGCGCGCCACCTCAATGTCCTGAACCTCGGCGCCGGCGTCAACCAGACCGCGCAGGTGAAAGACCTTGTCCTCGGTAGTGACCGGTTCGTTGGCCAGCAGCCACGCGCGGCCCTTCGTGACGGCGGCGTCGATGCGTTTTTGCAGATCCTCCGCGCCCGGAGCGTCTTTCGCCGGGCCGTACTGTTTCAGGACGGCCAGCGCCAAACCGACGTGGGTGAACGGGCTGCCCATCGTGGGCGGTCGATCGCCGAACGACGCGACCGGCCAGGCACCGTCCTTTTGCTGGCGGACGAGCAGATATTCCACCAGGGCGTCCGTCGTCTCGTCGCGCGGGTGTTGGACCGCGGCGAGCATTTGCAGCGCATAGACCACGCTCGAAGTCTCGCCGCCCACCCCATGCCCTTTGGCGATCTCCGCTTTGTTGCGAAACGTTTTCAGGCTAAACGCGACCTGGGCCTTCAGCAGGTCGTCGTCGATCGTGAAACCGCGTTGCCGGGCCGCGGTCAGACTGAGCGCCGCCATGGCTTGATGGTGACAGCTAAAGCACTGGCGGTGCTTGGGATAGTTGGCCGCGCCGGCTTCGATCCGTTTCAACCCTTTTTCGACGGCCGATTTGACGGTCGGCACCGGCGGATCGTCGGCCCGCGCGACAGTCACGAACGCGAGCACGGTCAGCACGGCAGCGAGGGTTCGCACGAGTTGTACCCATCCTTTCGTCGTTGGTCGGATCTTTGGAGTGCGGCGTCGAGCCGCCGCACTCCAAAGGGCAAAACACCTCCCTTGATCCTCCACCAGCATAAACAAATTGCGGCCCGGCGTGGGGCACACTTTTTGCACAAACTTTCTCGCAAACAATACCAGTTTGCAAAGCCGCAAGCGGCAAGCGGCGGTTTCCCGTTATTCCCGGCCCCCGTCTACGGTTCTCTTCTTGACGCCCCACCGGCGGAAAACCTAGGATAACCCCGTGTCCGACACCGGACGTCGGCCCGCGCCCCAACGACCTTCTTTTCAGGCGGTAACGCGCATGACGATCCCCGTGGACTCGGCCACCCTCCAGGCGGAAGCCCAGAAACTCAAGCACCCCCGGCACAAGACGCGTGAAGTCGCCATCGGCAACAAGGTCGTCGGCGGCTCCAACCCGATCCTCGTGCAGTCGATGACCACACCCGACACCAACCTCGTCGAGGAAACCGTTGCCCAAATCCTGCGGCTCGAAGAAGCGGGTTGCGAAATGGTGCGTGTCACCGTGCCCAAGAAGGAGGACGCCGCGGTCCTCGGCGAAATCCGTCGCCGCATCCACACGCCGCTCATCTGCGACATCCATTTCGATTACAAGATGGCGCTGGCCGCGCTCGACCATCCGGTCGATAAAATTCGCATCAACCCCGGCAACATCGGCGGCTACGACCGCTATCGGCAGGTCATTCGCAAGGCCAAGGACAAGGGCAAGCCGATGCGCATTGGCGTCAACGCCGGCAGCCTCGAACGCGAACTCGTCGAGAAGCACGGCTACCCCTGTCCGTCCGCGATGGTCGAAAGCGCCCTGCGCTACATCGAGATTGCCGAGTCCGAGGGCTATCACGACCTCATCATTTCGCTCAAGTCCAGCGACGTGATTACGGCAGTAGAGGCGTACCGGCTGTATGCGAAGTACGCCGACTACCCGACGCACATCGGCATCACCGAGGCGGGCAAGGCACCGTACGCGGTGACGAAATCGGCGTGCGGGCTGGGGCCGATCCTGCTCGACGGCATCGGCGACACGATTCGCATTAGCCTGCTCGGCGACCCGGTGCCGGAAATCGCGGCGGCGTTCGACATCTTGCAAGCAACGCAACGCCGCGTCCGCAAGCCGGAACTGATCGCGTGTCCGACCTGCGGCCGGCTCGACATCGACCTGGAAGCCATCATCGCGCAGATGGAAAAACGGCTCGAAGGTCGGACGACGCCGGTGAAGGTGAGCATCCTCGGTTGCATCGTCAACGGCCCCGGCGAGGCGCGCGAAGCAGACCTCGGCATCGCCGCCGGCAAGGGCAAGGGCGTCATCTTCAAACGCGGCGAGATCATCCGCCACGTCCTCGAAAGTGAGATGGTGGACGCGCTGATTGAGGAGATCGACAAGTGGGAGGTGGAGGAGACTGCCAACGGCAATCTCAAAACCGAACGGTCTTCTGACGACGGGCGTGTGCGGTTGCCGGTGTTGAGGTAATACGGATTGCCGCTTGCGGCTTTGCATTCCCCGCAAAGCCGCAAGCGGCAAAAATACCGTTCGTTCCGTGCGCACCGGTTACACGGAATACAGCGGCCGCGCAACGCTCGCGGCCACTTCCGCTACAATCCCTTTCAGAAAACATTTGCTCTCGCGCGGCAACTTCAAGAAAATGGACAAGACAGCGACTTTGCCTACCTTGTGCGGACGGCACAAGGGGCCGCTGTTCCCGAAACCCGATCATTCGCGGTCAACCCCCTTGATACCGGAGTGCTGGTATGGACCCTAAACACGAGCCTTCCCAAGGCCCCTCGCCGGATGACCCCAACCGCCATCCGCACGCCGATACGCACGGCCACGAACCGCACGCCCCCGGCCAACCCGTGCCGCCGACCGGCGGCCACGGTACGCACCTAACCGACCCCACGCTCAAACCGCCGGAAGTGATCGACTCCCTCGTCGATCTCGGCGTACCCGGCGATGCCAACATCGGCGATGCCAACGTCGCGCCGACCAGCGGCATCTCCGTCATCGAGTGGGCCGCCCTCGTCGAGGACGATCCGCCGGCCGACGCCGGCGCGGCGGCCCAAATCGACGCCCCTTCGGACGCCGACTGGCTCAAAGAAACGTTCAGCCCCCACGTCAGCGCGGCCGACGAGCCGGTCGTGCTCGAACACTATGTGGATTCGGGCGTCGATCTGCTCGATGCGGGCCACGCGCCGACCGACCGCACGCCGTCCGCGGTGTCACCCGGCGACCACCACCCCGACGACGACGAGCCGACCCTGATCCCCGGTTCCGCCAGCAATATCGACCTCGACGAGCCGGACGAACTGGACGACGACATGGAAATCGTCCGCGGTGCGTTTACCGTGGAATCGGCGGACTCCAAGGACAAAATGAAGGTGCCGATCCCCGAACTTGTGGAAGTCGAGGAACTGGAACTTGCCAACTCCGGCGAAGTCCAGCTCGGCGCGGCACTGCCGGACATCCACGACCCGTTTGCGACCGTCGCGCCGAAGCCGGAAGGCGTGGAGAGCGGTGTGATTAACGCGAGCCTGGGCGATGCGCCGCTGGACCTGGGTTCCCCGTCCGGAATTTCGGACGTGTCCGGCGTCACGCTGATGGGCGACGTTGGCGGCCCGCACGATGCGATGGGCAGCGGTATTTCGGGCGTCAACCTGGTGGACGAGGCGTTTATCTCCGACGACCTGGCCTCGGCGATGCTCGCGGGCGGCGAAGGCTCCCCGGAGGACTCCCATTTCGGCCGCGACCTGATTGCCGAAGAGGTGGAGTCCGGAGTCGATCTGCGTCACCCGGTCATGGACGTGGTGGACGAGGAGTGGGAAGCGGAGGCGGGCCAGGCGGCGGCGGTCGAGGGCGACCCGTTGCAAGCAGGAACGGTGGAATCCGCTGTGATCGACGCGCAGCTGGTCGAGGACCTGATTAACGAGGAGGGCGGCGACACGGTCGGCCTGGGCGAATCGCCCAAGCGGCACGGGACGGGTTCGTCGGTCAACCTCAGTGGGCCGGCGCCGAAGAAGAAACACGCCGGTGCCAAGGGGGAAGTGGACACCGGCGACATCGAGTTGGGCGCGGCGTCCGGCCACCTGCTCAATTCCGGCCTCGATTTCAGCAACGATCCGGGCATCGAAAGCCCGAAATCCGGGCGGAAGCTTGCGAAGTCGGCAGTCGACGCCGACGAGATCGATTTCGGCAGCGACGACGATATTAACCTGCCGGCCCAGTCCGCACCGGTATCCGGCGCGGGCGATAGCGACGTGTTGGCGGAGGTCGATTCGGCGCCGGGGGAGAAGTCGGGCAAGAAACAGCGAGCGCGCTCCGGCGTGGGCGGCTGGCTCGGCGGCGGTTTGCTCGGCGCGGTGGTCGCGACCGGGGCGTGCGCCGCGGCGTGGTATCTCGGCGTGATTCCCGGCACCGAGGTCAAGCCGGCGACCAGGCCTTCGACCGTCACGCCCCAGGCGGTGACGTTTGAAACGAAGCTAGCGCACCTGCGCAACGGCGACTTCGACAAGGCGGAAGAAGCTGGCATCGAACGGATCGACGAAGCCAACCCGGAGCAGCTGGCGGCTCGCGGCGAGTACCGTTGGCTGAGCTATTTGAAGAAGCAACGCGTCGCGGGTGCCCAACCAAAAGTCGGCGACGAAGAGGTCAAACAAGCCCTGGAGGACCTCGACAAGGTTACGAAAGACGTGGCGGCCAAACCCGAAGTGGTGGCCGACGCCCTGCTCTGGAAGGGCAACATTCAGGAGATGACGAACAACAAGCCGGAGGCAAGGAACACTTACCTTTCTGCGACGAGCCAGTTCGCGGCGGACCCGGTTCTCAAACGCCGTTTCGACGCCGCGCGGATTCGCCTCGATTTGCAAACGGCCAACCCCGGCGGCGTGGGGCAGTTGCCGGCGGACGAGCGCGAACGCGTGGTCCTGGTCACGTTACTCCTGCACATGCTGCAAGGCGACCCGATACCGGTGTCGCCGAAAGCGGACGCGACGGAAGCGGGCTACGACTTCTGGGAGGCGGTTGAATTGGCCCGCAAGCAGAACTTTGCCGAGGCGCTCAAGAAACTGCAAAGCGCCCGCGACCTGCACGACAAGCGGCGGTTCGCACAGCTGCGCAAGTCCCAGAACCCGACGAGCGACCCGACCGAGGAAATCTTCTTGCGGACCTGCGACGAGTTGAAAATCTACTGGACGATGCAGGCCCGTTTGCGCGACGGCAAGTATCTCGACCTGACCGCCCACACCGACCCGGACAAGGCTCTCGTGGCCCTGCTCGCGGCTGCCGCCGGGAACTCCAAATGGGCCGAGGCGGTTGGTGCCAAACTCGTCGAGGCGAAGGTCATTGCCGACCCCAAGGACGTTGAGAAAGGCATCGACCAGTTGCTCGTTGACCGCAAGACCGCGGAGGCCGAAAGCGCCCGGGTCGCCAAGTTGGGCGACGAACTGGTGAAGGCCAAAGTCATCGACAAGCCGGAAGATTTGGACCAGGGCGTTACGAAAATGCTGACGGAGCGGACGAAGTCCGCAAAGGAAGTTGCCGACCTGAAGGCGACGGTCGAGACGGCCAAGACGGACGCGAAAAAGCTGCAAGACCTCGCCGCCGCCGCCGAGACGAAGTTGAAGATGGCGGACGCGATCAAGAAGGCGATCAAGACGGAATTGGTGGACGCGACCTACCTGGACGCGAATGCGGGCGACGACAAGCTGGTCCCGGCCGTCAAGAACGTGGTCAAGGTCGCGCGGACTGACGCCGACAAGGTGGCGATGCAAAAATTGCTGCTCGAACGGAACGAGGCGCGCGACCAGGTGGCCGCGGCCGCGGCCCGTACCAAGGAGCAGTTGGCCGACCGCTGGCAGCCGCAGGAAATGCTGTCGTTCTGGCTGCCGTTGTTGGAGGACCGCACGCAAAAAGACCTACCGGCCAAGGCGGTGCAGGACGTGGACCGTGTGACCAAGGACACCACGGCGACACCGGCCCAGAAGGCCCACGCCGAAGTGATTAAAGGCTTGATCCTCCGCAACCAGGAGAAGTTCGGCGAAGCCAAGGCCGCGCTTGTGAAGGCGAAGGCGTCGCTGGCACCGGAGGACAAGACTTGGCAGACCGCGGCGGACGCCGCGCTGAAGGAAGTGGCCAACCCCGGCACTGCCTATATCGCCAGGGCGGACACACTGCAAAGGCAGGGCAAGTACGACGAAGCGGTTGGTGCCCTGACCCACGCGGTCGAGCTGGTGCCGCAGGACAAGGGCAACCTTTTGGCGAAGCGCAGCCTGGTGCAACTGGAAGCGGCGCGGGCGAAGGCGTCGGGCCGGTTGACCGCCAACGAGCCGCTGGTCGTGGCCGCCCAGAAGGACGCGAAAGCCGCGGCCGACGCCGCCGCGCCGCTGGGTTATTACGCGGCCGGCCGGGTCGCCGAGGAACTCGGCCAGTACGACGCGGCGGTGCAAAGCTATCGGCAAGCGGTCGCGGCCCACCCGGACCTGGCTGGCGACGGCAGCCTGTTCCGGATCGCGCTGGCCCGCGCTTTGTTGCTAACCCGACCAGACCGCCCGGCCCCGAAGGTGGGTCGTCTGGACGGCGTTGAAGGGGAAATGTCGCCGGAGATGGTAGCCATCTTCCTGGCCTTCACCGTGCAGCCGCCGCTGGGGCAGCCGGCCTCCGTCGAGGAGGCGGTCAAGCTGGCGGACGAAATCCTCAAGCTGGACAAGTCGAAAGTCCCCTACGAGGTCCGCGCCCAGGCGTTCGCCGTCAAGAACCTGTGGACCGAAGCGGTGCGGACCTACGCGGAGGGTTTACGCTCGAACCTCGACCGCGCGCACGCCGACGAGTTGATGTACCTCATCGACAACCATCCGAAGTTGAAGGGGCCGGACAGCGAGCGGATCGCCAACCCGCTGATGGCCGAGGCTCACTACGGGGCGGGCATCCGCCAGTACTTCAACAAGCACTACGACGAAGCCGAAAAGGAGTTCGCCGCCGCGGTCCGGAACGAGAGCCAGGACGCCCGCTATCACTACTACCTCGGCCTGTCGCGGCTGGCCCAGGACAAGGACGAGGCTTACGAAGACTTCGCCCAGGGCGCGCTCCTGGAAGCGAAGAATCGTCCGGCACGGGCGGCGGTCAGTGCGGCCCTGGAACGGGTCCAGGGACCGGTACGGACCGTCATCAACGAGGCGCGGGAGAAGAGCCGCTAGGGTTGACTGCCGTTAGAGACTGCCGCTTGCGGCGGAGCGCTCTCCGAGCGCTCCGCCGCAAGCGGCAATTCATTTCCGGAACGTGTGAAATCCCCCTCGTATTGCTATCATAATGAACACCAGACCCCGCGAACGGAACCCGCGCCGACCGACCGCCCCCGGCTGAGAAAGTGGAGTTGATGACTCGCGTATTGCTCTGCGCCAACGGCCACCAGTTGCCGGGGGCGTGACCATGTACCCGCACCGCATCCGCCTGCGTGGCCCCTGGGAATGTGAGCCGCTTGCCCGCGCCGCCGGCGATCCGCGTCCGGTGCCGCCGCCGTGCCGCATGGCCATGCCGTGCCGGTGGGGTGCGGGGGGATTGGCGGAGTTTAGCGGTCGCGTAAGGTTTTTGCGGCGGTTCGGCTATCCCGGCCGCATCGACGCCCACGAGCGCGTCTGGCTGACGATTGGCCCCGCCTCGGACCGGGTAGCTGTTACGCTCAACGGCGTTTACCTGGGTGAGCAAGACGGCGGCGGCTGTGAGTTTGACGTGACGGCATTGCTGCGCGACCGCAACGAGTTGGCGGTCGTGGTCGAGGGCGGCGCGGACGGCGGCCTTTGGGGCGAGGTCGCGCTGGAAGTGCGCTGCACCGCTTTTTTGCGCAACGTCCAGTGCGGGGCCGCGGTTGACGGCTCGGGCCTGGTTCTGGTCCACGCGGACGGCGAGCTAGTTGGGACCGCGGCGGAGGTACTCGAACTGTACCTGCTGCTCGACCGCTCCACGGTGGCGTACGCCGCGCTACCGGCACCGGTTACGCGACAGACGTTTCGGTTGGTTTCCGAAGCCCTGTCGCCGGAGCGTTTGCGCTTCGGCGGCGAAGGAGATGCAACGCACCTGGTTCGAGTCGATCTCGTCCGGGCGGCGACGGTGTGGTACACCTGGGAACACGCATTGACGGGGGAGCCGCCGCCCGACCGGCGGGCATGAAAGAGACGCATGGAAATCTTCGCGCTAAAGCTGGCCGTTTCCGAGGAGGGCTTCAACGCCCTGCTCACCGAGTATTTGCCGGAGGACGCCGCGGTCGAGAACCTGCGCGTCCGCATCGCGCCGGAGGGCGTCCACGTCCTGGGCGACTACCCGACGGTGTTCGGCAAGGTGCCGTTCGAGACCCATTGGGAAATGCGGGTCGTCACCGGTCAGGTTTACGCCCGGCTGTTGGCGCTCAAGGTGTCGGGCGTTCCGGGCAACCTGTTCCGCAAGATGGTGCTCGACCTGATCCAGGAGGTGCTGGAAGGCGAGCCGGGCGTCGTTTTGGACCAGGAGACGTTGCGCATCGACGTGGAGAAAGTGGCGGCGTCGAAGCACGTTGCGTTGATCTGCCACTTGCGCGAAATCCGCTGCGAGACGGGCCGATTGATGGTGGAAGCGGGGCGCGATTAGCGGCTGGCGGCTGAGCGCTGACCCGCGCAACGCTTTGCTATTTCTTGCCAGGCAGCTTCACGTCCTTGACCTCCGCCTCGGCTTGCTCCTGGAGCTGCTCCGGCTTGTTCGGGTCGCGCAGGATCAACCGTGGCTGCGCGAGCCGGCGCAGCTCGGCGAAATAGATCGGTATCTCGATCCGGATTTTGCGCTCCATCACCTCACGCTCCAACTCGGGCCGGCGGTCGGCGAAGCTGATCGAGGCGTCCGGCGGGATGTGGCGGTCGCATTTCAACACCACCACCCCGTTGGGGGTGCCGAACAACTCGCTCACCTCGCCCGGCTGCAGGCCGAACGCCTTCTTTTCCAGGTCCGCGTCACCCGTGGTGTGGCGGCTGATGACCGTCCTGCCGCCCTTCAGCGCCAGCGACGGGCTTTGCTGCGCCCGCGCGGCCTGGTCGAACTCCTTATCGTCGTCGCGGATTTTCGCGTAGTTCTGCATCGCCTGCTTCATGCCGTCCTGCGGCCAGAGGATCATTCGGCACTCGACCATTTCGCCGTGGTGGGCGTCGAACGCCATGCGCAAGTCTTCCTCGGTAACCTTGACGCGCTCGCGGCACAGCTTGGCCAGCATGAGCCGCGGCCGTACCAAGTCTTCGCGCCACTGATAGGTCGTCGTCCGGTTCGGCTTGAGTACCTCTTCGACGAACTTCGTCTCGTCCATTTGCCGTCGGCTACAGTCGTCGGCGCAGCCCGCCTCAACCTCGTCGTCGTTTACCGTGATGTTTAGCGCCCGGCAGGCTTCCTCGATGATGCGTTTGTGGACCAGCAACTCCACCTGCTCGCCACCGAAGCGCGTGATGAGGAATTCGCCCAATTCCTGCCGCGTCACCGGAATCGTGCCGTGGATCGTGGCGACGACCGTTCCGGGCGCACGGCCGGCTTTGGCCGCGATCTTGGTTTCCGCCAGGTCCAGCGTGGCGGCCGGCTTCTCCAGGAAGCATTGCGGATCGGCGTCCTTCCGCAGCGTGGCCTTGATCGTCTTGATTTCCTTTTGGACCTTGGTCTCCAGGATTTCGTCCTTGATCGTGGCCTTCACCTTGTCCAGCGTCGCCGTCTTGTCGGCGGGGATGCGGCCTTCGCAGCGGATGGCGATGCAACCGTCGGGCACCTTGACCAGCGGACTGACCGCGCCGGGCTGGAGGGCGAAAGCCGCTGTTTCAAGGTCTTTATTGTCCATGTTGTGCCGGCCGAAGGCTGCGATCTTGCCGGCGGTCGAGGCCAGGGCGCTCGTGTGCTGGTGCTTGGCCACGTCGAGAAACGTCTGCTCGTCGTGGATGCGCGGGTAGTCCGCCTGGGCCTCCTTCTCGTCGGCCCAGTGAATGACCCGGCAATCGACCTTCTCGCCGAAGCGGGCCTCGAAGCCGTCGCGGATGTCTTCTTCCGTGACCGTCACCCGGTCGCGGCACAGCTTCGCCAGGAGCAAATCCTGGCGGAGGACGTCTTCCTTCCACTCGACGAGGTTCTTGTTGGCCCGCCGCAGGAACTCCTTGACAAAGCGGATGCGGTCGATGTTGATGCCTTTGAGGTCTTCCGCGAACCGTTGCTCGATTTCGCCGGCATCGACGGTAATTTTGCGCTCGCGGCACGCCTTGTCGATGATGCGGTTGTTGACGCATGTTTCGAGCTTGGCGACGCCGAAGCGGGCGATGAGGTAATCCCCCAACTCCTCGCGGGTGACGACGGCGTGTTCGTTGAAGCTGGCGACGATGGCGGCGGTGTATTCGGTGGCGGAGCCGGGGGGCGGGGTCGGTTGGGGCGTTTGCGCCCGAACCCCGGCGGCCGGGTTGACAGGCTGTGCGGCGGCGGGGGCCAGCCACAGCGTCCGGGCAGCGCAGACGCCCGCGACGGCAATGCCCAGGCCGCCCGTTGCCAGGAGTGCCCGCCGCCACTTCGATGCCCTGGTTTCCTGCGAATTTCGGCTTGCCATAACGTCTCGCCTCCGTGTGCCGTCGGCGGCCCTGCCCGTTCGGGCCATGCCGGACGCACGCTCATAGCGAGTCGGCGACTTCTTCGCAAGAGCGGGTGTCGGTCGTTTCGTCTTGACGCCACGGACTAATTCCAGCACCTTAACGGAGGCAAGGGGCCGGTCCCGGAACGGAGATCACGCGATGGCGGACTTCTCACCTTATCAGCAAAAAATCATCAAGCGCTACTACAACAACCAGGAAGCCATCAAGGGCCAGCGGTTGGCGGAGTTGGTAACTGAGTTGTACCTCAGCACCGGCAAAAAGCGCGAACGCACCTGGGTGCAGATCGTCGACGCCCTGGAGAAATTGGGGGTGCCGCCGGTGCGGATCGAACACCTGCGCAAGCAGGACAACCCGGCACTCGTCGCGGAGATCGTTACGGAGTTGCAGAAGAAGGGGTGAAAAAAGGGGGGGCGGGCGGAGGGCGTGTTCGCCCTCCGGTGGGGTCCGACACCGGGACGTCACCGCCCCGCCCGCCGCCTGGCTCACCAGCTGCCGAGCACTTCCATCGTGAGTTGACCGAGGCTCTGTTCCGACACCGAGACGGGTTCGCCGCACTCCGAGCAGCGGATCTCGCCGGCGGCGAACAGGGTCGAAAAGATCATGTCCTCGAAGGTCTCGCCGTCGCCCAGCGCGTACCAGGGGCCTTCGTCCGCCATGCGGTCCAGGACTTCCGCCGCCGGGGCGTCCGGCGACGCCGAGAAGCAGCACGAGCAGTGGGGGCAATAGAGTTCAACCTGCATGGCTTAACCTCCTGATTGGCAGATGGGAGTCGTTTACGCCCAGACCTAGAAGCAACCGGGATACCAATTGAAATCCTGTCAAGAGGTATTTTTTCCGGCGCGCACTCATCCCCTGTTCCCGGTAGGGTTTGGAGTGATTTGACAATCCCCAAATTCCATTCGCCGCCGACCGCGTGGCCGCGCCCGCCTCACGTTTTTGCAAGAAGCGCGTCCCGGAATTACAATTCGCAATCTTTTTGCAACCGCGCGCCGGCAGATTAGGCAAGGTTTATACTGCCCGCGGTCCAATGTGACGCAAACGCCCGTAACCACAAGCGGGACGACCGTAGCCGCAAGCGGCCCGCTTGCTGGCTGAACCCGCGCAGCAGCCAGCAAGCGAGCCGCTTGCGGCTACGGTCGGCCCGCTCGTAGCCACAAGCGGCCCGCTTGTGGGCTGAAGCCGCGCAGAAGCCAGCAAGCGAGCCGCTTGCGGCTACGGGTCGCTTACGCTCCCGGCTCGCCAAATCGACTGAGGCTCGCCAAGAACCGGATGCTTCGTCAGCCGTCCATAACGATACTGACCAGTCAGTTCCATTTCTCCTTGACAGCCGAACACGTACCAATTCATAATGCAAATCTGGCCGGTCCCGACGCGATTTCAGGAGAACCTCCCATGAGCGCTAGGTCCCTACCGTCCCCTGCGGCCCCTCCCGGCGTGGTCTCCGGTTGGGGGCGACGCCTGCTCGGCTGCGGAATCCTGTCCTCGCTCCTCGTCGCCAGCACGACCGCGGGCTGCAACAACGCCGGGGCCGACAAGAAGGACAACAAGAAAATCGAGGTCGTCGTTACCTCCACAATCGTCGATCCGGAAGTCTACGACTTCCAGGACTTCACCGGCCGGCTCGACGCTTTCAAATCCGTGGACATCCGCGCCCGCGTCTCCGGCTACATCACCGACGCCCCCTTCAAGGATGGCGACATCGTGCCGGAGGGCAAAACCTTGTTTCAGATCGACCTTGCCACCTACAAGGTCGATCTCGACCTGGCGGAAGCGAATTTGAAGGTGGCCCGGTCGGACCAGGCCCTCCAAGAGAAAAACGCCGTCCGCGCCCGCCAACTTATTGCCAACCGCGGCATCTCGAACGAGGAATATGACACCGCGCTGGCCGCTCAGGCCAAGGCCGAGGCGACGGTCGGATCGGCGGCAGCCGCCGTGGCCAAGGCCCAGCTGTACATGGATTACACCAAGGTCACGGCCCCGTTGACCGGCCGCGTCAGCCGGCGGTTCGTGGACCCCGGCAACCTCGTCAACGCCGACAGCACGTTGCTGACGACCATCGTGTCGATTTCCCCGATCTTCGCCTATTTCGACGTGGACGAGCGCACCTACCTCGACCTGCAAAAGCGGCCGACCCGCCTAGTGCTCATGCGCCTCGCCAATGAAGACCAGTTTACCCACGTCGGCACCATGGACTTCATCGACAACCGCATCAACGCCAACGCGGGTACCATCCGCATGCGCGGCATCTTCGACTACATCCAGGGCTTAAACGTCGTCACCGCCGCGGCCGGGGTTGCCGCGCCGCGCGCGCCGGCGGTCAATGACCTGCTGCCGTCCATCCTGTCGCCCGGCCTGTTCGCGCGCGTCCGCGTCCCGGTCGGCGAGCCGTACAAGGCGGTCCTCGTCCCCGACGAAGCGCTCATGACCGACCAGGGTCGCAAGAACGTCCTCGTCGTCAAGAATGTTGTCGTCAAGGAACCGGAGGCCAAGGAAGGTGAGGAAGTCAAGCAGGTCAAGGACAAGCGCCGAAAGGGCGAAGGCGACGTGGAGTACCGCCCGGTCGAGACCGGCCAGCTGATCGGCGGCATGCGCGTCATCAAAAAGGGTTTGACCGGCGAGCGGGGCGAGTACGTTGTCGTCAGCGGCCAGCAGCGGGTGCGGCTGAACACGAAGGACCGTCAGCCGGTGGACGTGACGATCAACCCCACTCCCAAGCTGCCGGAGTCGCCGCTGGGAGCGCTGTTCAAGAAATGATGAAGGAGTTGCCATGTTCTCGCGCTTCTTCATCGACCGGCCGATCTTCGCGTCGGTGCTGTCCATCGTCGTCGTCCTGGGCGGCAGCATCGCGCTCTTTACCTTGCCGGTCGCGCAATACCCGGAGATCGCGCCGCCCACGGTCGAGGTGTCCGCCGCCTACCCCGGCGCCAACGCCAAGGTCGTCGCCGACACCGTCGCCGCGCCCATCGAACAGCAGATCAACGGCGTCGAAGGCATGATGTACATGTCGTCGCAATGCACCAACGACGGCAACTATACCCTTACCGTCACGTTCAAGCCCGGCTCCGACCTCAACATCTCGCAAGTCCTCGTGCAAAACCGCGAGTCGCTCGCCGAGCCGATCCTGCCCGACCTGGTGCGCCGCCGCGGCATCTCGGTCAAGAAGAAGTCGCCCAACGTCCTCCTGATCGTCAACCTCTATTCCAAGGAAGGCACGCGCAGCAACCTCGACCTGAGCAATTATGCCACCATTCAAATCCGCGACGAGCTGTCACGCGTGCCGGGCGTCGGCGACGTGACCTACCTGGGCCAGCGCGACTACTCGATGCGGCTGTGGCTGGACCCGCAACGGCTGTCGGCGTACAACCTCAACCCGCAGGACGTGATCGCCGCCGTGCAGTCCCAAAACATCCAGGTCGCCGCCGGCCAGATCGGCCAGCCGCCGACGCCGTCGGGCCAGGTGTTCCAGTACACCATGACCACGCTCGGCCGGCTGGAAAACACCGACCAGTTCGGCAGCATCGTCGTCAAGAACACCAACGGCGGCCAGCTAGTCTACCTGCGCGACGTTGCCAACATCGAGTTGGGCGCCCAGTCCTACGATCAGACCTGTACCCTCGACGGCCAGCCGTCGGTCGCGCTGTCGATTTACCAGTTGCCCGGCTCCAACGCGCTGGACGTGGCCAGGCGCGTCAAGGCGCGGATGTACGAGCTGCACGACCATTTCCCGCCCGGCATCGACTACGAGATCGCCTACGACACCACGCCGTTCATCAACGAGTCGATCAACGAAGTGTTCGAGACGCTTATCGACGCCATCGTGCTGGTGGCCGTGGTGGTGCTGGTTTTCCTGCAAAACTGGCGGTCGTCGCTGATCCCGCTGGTCGCCGTGCCCGTGGCGGTCGTCGGCACCTTCGCCGTCATGGCCGCCTTCGGCTTCAGTTTGAACAACTTGACGCTGTTCGGCCTCGTGCTGGCCATCGGCATCGTCGTGGACGATGCGATCGTCGTCGTCGAGGCGGTCGAACACCACATCGAACACGGGCTAAGTCCGTACGACGCGACGGTCAAGGCCATGCAACAAGTGTCCGGCCCGGTGATCGCGATTGGCCTGGTGCTGGCGGCGGTGTTCGTGCCCTGCACGTTCATCACCGGCATCACGGGGCAGTTCTTCCGGCAATTCGCGCTGACCATTGCCGTGTCCACCGTGATCTCGGCGTTCAACTCGCTGACGCTCAGCCCCGCACTGTCGGCCCTGTTGCTCAAGCCGCGCGAGAAAGGGCAATTCGAGCCGTTGCCGTGGTTCGCCTTCGTGCCGATGGGTGCCTGGGCGGGACACAAGCTCGGCATTCACTTCGCGGGACCGCTGCTTTCCGGCATGAACTTGCAAGTGGCGCTGGGGGGGCTGGACGCCCTGCGCCTGTGGGGGCCGATCGTGGCCGGCGCGCTGGCGGGCGCGCTCGTTGGTTTGTTTGAACTGGTCGTGGGCCTGTTCGCGGGCCGGGGGCCGATCAACTGGGTGTTGGGCATTGCCTTCGGCCTGTTCAACCGCGGCTTCGACGCCGCGACCACCGCGTACACGCGGGCGGTGTCGTGGCTGCTGCGCGTGAGCTTCCTGGTAGTTGTCGTTTACGGCGGCCTGTTGGCCCTGACCTGGTGGGGCTTCACGCACACGCCGACCGGCTTCATCCCGGCGCAGGACAAGGGCTATCTGCTCGTCAACGTGCAACTGCCCGACGCGGCTTCGGTCAAGCGCACCGAGGAAGTGGTCGCCAAGATCGAGGCGGTTGCCAAGGAGACGCCGGGCGTCAAGCACACCGTGGCCATCTCCGGGCGGTCGATCCTCCTCAACGCCAACGCTCCCAATTACGGTGCCCTGTACCTGATGCTCGAAAGCTTCGACGAGCGGACCACGAAGGAAAAGTCCGCCGAGGAGATCACGCGCGTGTTGCAGAAGAAGTTCGAGCAGCGGGTGCCGGAGGCGACGGTCCACATCTTCGGCGCGCCGCCGGTGGAAGGTTTGGGCACGGCGGGCGGCTTCCAGATCGTGATCCAGAACACCGGCGACACCGACTTGCCGACCTTGCAGGAGAACTCCGACCGCGCGGTCGAGAACGCCGAGGAAGACCCGGCGTTGCAAGGCCTGTTCGGCAGCTTCCGGGCCGACACGCCCTGGCTGGAATTGGTCATCGACCGCGCCCAGGCCAAGGACCGCGGCGTGTCGATCGACGACGTGCGCACGACGCTGGAATCGACGCTGGGGCCGTACTACATCAACGACTTCAACCGCTTCGGCCGTACCTGGCAGGTGAACGTGCAGGCCAAGGACACCTTCCGCCAGTCGCCCAGCGACGTGAAGCAAATCCGGGTGCGCAACAAGAACGACGAGATGGTGCCGTTGTCGGACTTCGCGACGGTGAAGAACGTCAGCGGGCCGGTGATGGTGATGCGTTACAACATGTACACGTCCGCGCCGGTCCACGCCGACCCCGGACCGGGCACGAGTTCCGGCCAGGCCATCGAGCATCTGTACGCGGCGGCCAACAAGGATTTGCCGACGACCATGCGCACCGAGTGGACGGAACTGGCGCTCTTGCAGTTGCAAACGGACGTGACGCTCATGGGCGTGAAGCTCCCCACGTCCATGTTGGTGTTCCTGCTGGCGGTGGTCCTGGTGTTCCTGGTGCTGGCGGCGCAGTACGAGAGTTGGGCGTTGCCGTTGGCCGTGATTCTGGTGGTGCCGATGTGCCTGTTGTGTTCCATCGCCGGCGTTGTCACCGCCCACCAGGACATTAACATCTTTACCCAGATCGGCTTTTTGGTATTGGTCGGCCTGGCGTGCAAGAATGCGATCTTGATTGTCGAATTTGCCAAGTCGCAACACGAGGAAGGCAAATCGCGCTGGGAAGCGACGCTGGCGGCGTGCCAGTTGCGTCTGCGGCCGATCATCATGACTTCGTTCGCGTTCATTCTGGGTGTGGTGCCGTTGCTATTGTCGGCGGGTGCCGGCGCGGAGATGCGGCGGACGCTGGGCACGGCGGTGTTCAGCGGCATGTTGGGCGTGACGATCTTCGGCATCTTCTTGACGCCGGTGTTTTATTACGTCATCCAGTGGTTCGCGGACCGCGGGCCAGTCCCGGCAGCGAACGGTGAGGTCGGGGCCGACGGCCACGTCCGACCGGTACTGCAAACGCACGACGGCCCGCTGCCCGACGGTGACGGCTATCACGTGCGACCGCCGCATTAGACTCTTGAAGGCGAGCGGGGGGGGGGGGGGGGGGGCGGGAGGGGGGGGGGGAATCCAAAGACGGGTGAGCCCCCCCCACCCCGCCAGAGGCGGCGCCCCCCCCCCCACC
>JBBRLG010000075.1:0-18177 GCA_038231495.1 Gemmatales bacterium
GAGGCGATACCTGTATAACGCTCCGGAAGGCATTGATTTTACTCGACAGCTATGGAAATTCTTCGACGGGGAAGAGTTGACGTTGCCAATCGAGTTGCAACATTCCGCTAAGGCCATGAAAAGCAGCCACGCTTGAGCGGAACCGTGTTGAGTCACGGTCTTTTGACTGGCACCGATTGATCGAGCGGTCGAGAAACGTTAGGAACACCAATGACCACGGAGAATTTTCAGAAGGTGTTGCTGGCGATGATACGTCGCCAACCGTTCAAGCCTTTCACGGTCGAACTTAATACCGGCATCCGCATCGAGATCGACCACCCAGAGGCAACGGTAATGAGAGAAGGCGTGGCTATTTTTATCGGTCCGGGATTCGTGCCCGTCAACTTCGATCATGACGGCGTGGCCCAGATTATAGACTCTCCCGCGCATGCCGCAAACTGACCGGCGCGCCCAAGAAGCGGCGGGCGAAGCGGTAGCGTTTGGGACAGACAAGCATAACGTGAGGTGGTCCAGGGGCTAACGAGTTCGGCGGCCGGGAGAAAGCAATGACGCGCCCGCAGTTTCGAGAAGCGGCCCGGCGAGTGAGCCTTTACGGAAACTTGTTGTTTTGCGTGATCTACTGCGTGCTGTTTTCCCTGACATCTCTATTGGTTAGGTGGATTTGCAGCCGGTCTCAAGTTGAAACTGTGGCCGGTTTTATTGGGGTATTGGTCGGCACCACTGTCGGTGCCGTGCTACTGCTGACGATCCCGTTGCTGCCGGTCTTGTGGCTGGATCGGCGGATCGGCATGAGGTGCCCGAGTTGCCGGCGATCCGTGACGATGCGCTGTCGGCCCAGCCAGGTGTTGAAGACGGGCAGGTGTTGCAAATGTCAGCAATCCCTCTTCGACCCGACTGAGTATGGCAACGCCGCCGAACAAGGCGCTGCAGCAGACCGGCCACGCGGATGACGCTTCATCCAGTCACACGCTCAAAGCCACATGAGCTGTCTGCTGATCGTGGCCGTTCGGCGGTGCCTGGGCTTGGGAAAGACATCCGGTGGAAAGCCGGGGGGCGTGCCGAAAAGGAGGGATTGCCGTGACGACGACAACGCTTCCGTCATTGCTTGCCGGGCCGGCCGGCCCCCGGCTGTTGCGCTGGACGTGCGCCGAGTTCCACCGCTTCGGCGATCTGGGCATGTTCGAGGGCCGACGGGCGATGCTGATCGACGGCGTCATCCTGGAGGAGGGGCCGATGAACCCGCCGCATGCGATAACGCTCGGTCTGGTCGAAGAGGCGATCCAAACCGCCTTTGGGGCCGGGTGGTGGCTGCGACATCAGTCCCCGTTAATCCTCGGTCAGGACATCGACCCGGAACCCGACCTGGCCGTGGTGCCGGGCCGACCGCGCGACTACGCAGGGCACCCGACGACGGCGGATCTGGTGGTCGAGGTGGCGGACTCCTCCCTCGACTTCGACACGAACGAGAAGCGGCTGCTGTACGCCAGGGCCGGCATCCGCGAATACTGGGTGGTGGATGTCAGCGGGCGGCGACTGCTCGTCTACCGCGACCCCCGCGCCGGCGACTATGCCACCCAACAGGCGGTCGGCCCGGCGGACGCGGTCTCACCTCTGGCGGCACCGGCGGTAGCGGTGCGCGTGGCGGACCTGCTCCTGTGACGCTGCCGGAAGAAGTTTAAGCAGGTCTTGTTCGTTCAGCGTAATGAGCAAGGGAGACAGCCATGATCGAACTGAGCGACCGACAAATGCAAGCGTTGGAAAACTCGGTAACCACGCCACTTCGGCTCGTAAATCCGCGGACCAAGGAAGCTTTCGTCTTGCTCCGCGTTGACGAATACGAGCGCCTGAAAGAGGAGGAGTACGACGCCAGCCCTTGGACGAGCGAGGAACGCCACGCCCTTGCATGGGAGGCAGGTAAGCACGCGGGCTGGGAGGACATGGACCAATACGATGAAATCCCGGAGGATCAATGAACCGGGGCGACGTGATTCTCGTTCGTTTCCCGCATCCGTCCGGTCTGCGCGGTAAGAAGCGTCCGGCCGTAGTCGTCCAGTCGGATGCTTATGCGGGAACCGTCAGCACACTGATCGTCGCTGAGATCACGACGAACTTGACGCTGGCCAGCGACCCCGCCTGTCTGTTGGTGGACGTGAACACGGCCGAAGGAAAGGCCACGAGACTGCTCCAAGATTCCGTAGTGTCCTGCCTGTTGTTGGCGACCGTGGATGCGAACCGGGTCGCAAATGTCCTGGGATCGCTCTCAGCAGCCATGAAACAAAAACTCAACGATTGCCTGAAAGTCGCCTTGGGGCTGCCGTGAAGACCGCCGAACGAGGGACTGCACCTGACCGGTGCGGGGAAGTCCAAGAGCAGCAAAGAAACAGCAAAACGATGCTGACGGTGAACCAACGTTGCTAAGCCGCGTGGATCTGCACCCCTATACACGGCTACATTTGTGGGAGGACGGCAATGAGTACTGGCGAAATCAACTACGACCGCATCAACGATTACGGGGCCGTGCGCATCAGCCTGGCCAGCCCCCACGACATTCGCAGCTGGTCGTTCGGCGAGGTCAAGAAACCCGAAACGATCAACTACCGCACTTACCGCCCCGAAAAGGACGGCCTGTTCTGCGAACGCATCTTCGGCCCCGAAAAGGATTGGGAGTGCGCGTGTGGCAAATACCGCGGCATGAAGTACAAGGGCATGATCTGCGACCGCTGCGGCGTCAAGGTCACGCACAGCCGCGTCCGCCGCAAGCGCATGGGCCACATTGAATTGGCCGCGCCCGTCGTCCACATCTGGTTCTTCAAGGCGATGCCGTCGCGCCTCGGCACGCTGCTCGACATGAAGACGACCAGCCTGGAAAAGATCATTTACTTCCAGGATTACGTCGTCACCGACCCCGGCACCGAGGGCGTTACCACCCTCAAGAAGCACCAGCTCTTGACCGAGGACGACTACCGCAAGGCGCGCGAGAGCTACGGCGACACCTTCGAGGCGCAGATGGGTGCCGAGGCGGTCAAGAAGTTGCTCGAAGGCCTCAACCTCGTGGACCTCTCGAAGGACCTGCGGCAAAAGCTTGATACCGAAAACAAGAAGGACAAGCCGTCCAAGCAAAAGCAGCGCGACCTCGTCAAACGGCTCAAGGTCGTCGAGGCGCTGCGCGATTCGGGTATCGGCGGCCCGCAGAACAAGGCCGAGTGGATGGTGTTGGAGTGCATTCCGGTCATCCCGCCGGACCTGCGGCCGCTCGTGCTGCTCGACAGCGGCAACTTCGCGACTTCCGACTTGAACGACCTCTATCGGCGCATTATCAACCGCAACAACCGGTTGAAAAAGCTCGTCGATCTGAACGCGCCGGAAGTCATCATCCGCAACGAGAAGCGCATGTTGCAGCAGTCCGTCGATGCGCTCTTCGACAACAACCGCTGCAAGCGCCCGGTGCTCGGCTCCAGCAACCGCCCACTGAAGTCGCTCACCGACATGATTAAGGGCAAGCAGGGCCGCTTCCGCGAAAACCTGCTCGGCAAGCGCGTCGATTACTCGGCCCGCTCGGTCATCGTCGTCGGGCCGGAATTGCGCCTGCACCAGTGCGGTCTGCCGAAGAAGATCGCGCTGGAACTGTTCCAGCCGTTCATCATCCGCCGGCTCAAGGAACTCGGCCACGCCGACACGATTAAATCGGCCAAGAAGATGCTCGAACGCAAGGACGACCAGGTTTGGGACATCCTCGAAGAGGTCATCAAGAACCATCCGGTCTTGTTAAACCGCGCCCCGACGCTGCACCGCATGGGCATCCAGGCGTTCGAGCCGGTGCTCATCGAAGGTAACGCCATCCGCATCCATCCGCTGGTTTGCAAGGGCTTCAACGCCGACTTCGATGGCGATCAAATGGCCGTGCATCTGCCGCTGTCGATTGAAGCGCAGGTCGAGGCGACCGTGCTGATGATGTCCACGAACAACATCTTCAGCCCGGCGAACGGCCAGCCGATTATCAGCCCGTCGCAGGACATCGTCATGGGGTGCTACTACCTGACGGCAACCCGCGGCGACCTGGGCGAAAGCGGCGAGGACGGCGAAGGCAAGACGTTCGCCAGCCCGGCGGAGGTCCACACGGCGTTCGCGCAGAAGAAGCTCGGCGTCCACGCGCGCATTCACGTTCGCCTGCCGATCGAGCGGCGCGTGGTCGGTGAGATACGCTTTGACAAGGACAAGATTCGCACCGAGGACTTGCCGCGCAAGTCGAGCGGCCTGGTGTCCACCACGGTAGGCCGCGTCATCTTCAATGACATCCTCCACGCGAAGATGGCCTTCTACGACCTGGCCCTGTCGAGCAAGCAGCTGTCGCGCATCATCGCCGACTGCTACCAGCAGCTCGGCCGCCGGCACACGATCGAGTTGCTCGACCGCATGAAGGAGATCGGCTTCCGCGAATCGACGCGGTCCGGCCTGAGCTTCGCGACCGACGACCTGCGCACGCCGCACAACAAGGAAGCCGTGCTGCGCGAGACGGAAAAGCTCGTGGACTCGTACCGCAAGCAGTACGACCGCGGCAACATCACCGAGCAAGAGCGCTACAACAAGGTGATCGACATGTGGACGCACGCCCGCGACCAGATCACCAAGCAGATGATGGAAGACTTGAAGAACGACCGCCGCGACGGTACGCCGTACCTGAACCCGATTTTCTTGATGGCCCACTCGGGCGCCCGCGGCGGCATCGAGCAGATTCGGCAGTTGTGCGGCATGCGCGGTTTGATGGCCAAGCCGAACGGCACCATCATCGAGACGCCGATCAAGGCGAACTTCCGCGAAGGTCTGAGCGTGCTGGAATACTTTAGCTCGACGCACGGTGCCCGCAAGGGCTTGGCCGACACGGCCCTCAAGACGGCCGACTCCGGCTACCTGACGCGCAAGCTGGCGGACGTGGCCCAAAACGTCGTCGTCACGTTGCACGACTGTGCCACGACCCAGGGCGTGAGCAAGGGCGCTCACTACAAGGGCGAGGAAGTGGACCGGCCGCTGTCGGAAGTGATCCGCGGCCGGGTTAGCCGGAACACGATCATGGACCCGGTCAAGGACGAGCCGGTGATCGAGGAGAACGAGATGATTTCGTGGGAAGCGGCCCGCGACCTTGAGGCGCTGGGCGTGGACAAGCTCCTTGTCCGCAGCCCGATGACCTGCCAGGCGCCGCTGGGCGTGTGCCGGTTGTGCTACGGCATGGACCTGTCCACCGGCACGCTGGTGGAAGAGGGCATGGCGGTCGGCATCATCGCGGCCCAGTCGATCGGCGAGCCGGGCACCCAGCTGACGATGCGCACGTTCCACATCGGCGGCGTGGTCAAGGGCGAGGTCGTGGCCAGCGAGGTCAAGGCCAAGAAGGGCGGCAAAATCCAGTACGAGCGCATCACCGATGTCATCAACGACAAGCAGGAGCGCATCGCCCTGGCCCGCAGCGGCGAGATCAAGATCCTCGACGCCAAGGGCAAGGAAGTCGAGAGCGTGTCGGTGCCCAACGGCGCGTTCCTCCAGGTCGAGAACGGCCAGATGATCCAGCCGAACCAGGTGGTCATCAAGTGGGATCCGCACATCACGCCGATCATCGCCGACCGCGGCGGCAAGGTCCGCTTCGACGAAATCGTCGAGGGCGAGACGCTCCGCAAGGAGAAGGACGACGCGACCGGCGCCGAGCGCTGGGTCATCATGGAGCACAAGGGCGATTTGCACCCGCAGATCATCATCGAGGACGAGCGCGGTATTATCCAGATGTCGTACTACATGCCGGAAAAGGCGTTCCTCGAAGTGCGCGAAGGCATCAAGGTCATGCCGGGCACGCTGCTGGCCAAGACGCCGCGCGAGGTGTCGGGCACGCAGGACATCACGGGCGGTCTGCCGCGCGTGACGGAAATCTTCGAGGCGCGGACGCCGCGCGACCCGGCCCGCATGGCCGAGGTGGCGGGCGTCATCCGCATCGGCGAAAAGAAGCGCGGCAAGCGCACGATCTACGTGCAGCCGGTGGACGAGGCCGGCAACAAGATCGGCGAGGAGCGCGAGCACCAGGTGCCGCCGGGCAAGCACTTGCGCGTCCACACCGGCGACCGCGTGAAGGAAGGCGACCGGCTGGTGTTCGGGCCGCTGGTGCCGCACGAGATTTTGAAGATTTCGGGAATTGAAGAAGTGCAGAAATACCTGGTGCAGGAAGTGCAAAGCGTCTACCGCGCCCAGCGCGTGGAAATCGACGACAAGCACATCGAGATCATCGTGTCGGCGATGCTGCGCAAGGTGAAGGTCGAAAGCATGGGCGACACGGACCTGTTGCCAGGGTCGGTCATCGACAAGTTCGGCTTCCGCGCCGTGAACGACCGTTTGAAGGAGTGCGTCAAGATCAAGGACGTTGGCGCCTCCAAATTCGAGGTCGGCAAGAAGGTGACCAAGGAAGCGTTCGAGGAAGAACGCAACCGCCTGGAGGCGGAAGACAAGGAGTTGCCGACCTTCACGAGTCCGACGCTGGCGACGTGCAGCACGCAGCTTTTGGGCATCACGAAGGCCGCGGTGCAGTCCGAAAGCTTCATTTCGGCGGCGTCGTTCCAGGAGACGACGAAGGTGCTGACGGAAGCGGCACTGGCCGGCCGGGTGGATTACCTGGTGGGTCTGAAGGAGAACGTGATCCTGGGCCACTTGGTCCCGGCAGGCACGGGTTTCCGGACGCACCAGGAGGCGGAAGTCCGCCTGAACGCCAAGCCGGCCGTCCCTATCGATGGCGTGCTGGACGATGGCGAAGCGGAGCCTGTCGGCGAGTTGGAACCGATGGGCGCGAAGGAGTGATTGGCTTGGGCTGTTAGGATCAAATGTTAGACGCACCCCTGCCGGCAATGGCGGGGGTGCGTTTTTTCATGGCGAACGCCTTTTTGGAGTGCGGCGCCGGCCCTTGGTTGACGACCTACCCGCGAGCGAGACCGTGTATGACCCTCCTGTTGAGCGTGCAAGGACTGAGCAAAGGCTTCGGACCCCGACCGCTGTTTACCGACCTGTCGCTCGAACTCCGCGCCGGGCAGCGCGTCGGCCTCATCGGACCCAACGGCTCCGGGAAATCGACCCTCCTGCGCCTGCTCGCCGGCCTCGATGAACCCGACAGCGGCTCACGCTCCCTGCGCCGTTCCGCACGCCTGGCCTACCTGTCCCAGGACGACGCCTTTACACCCGGCATGACCGTGCGCGACGTGCTGTTCGCGGCCCTGACCGACGAGTCGATTGAGGACCACGAGCGCGACACGCGCACTGCGGTCACGCTCACGCAGGTGGGCTTCGTCGATCCCGAGCAGGCCGCGGACACGCTGTCCGGCGGTTGGCGCAAGCGGCTCGCCCTGGCACGCGAACTCGTCCGCCGGCCCGACTTTCTGCTCCTCGACGAGCCGACCAACCACCTCGATTTGCCGGGCATCCTCTGGCTCGAACGACTCCTGCGTGACGCACCGTTCGGCTACCTCGTCGCCACCCATGACCGGGCCTTCTTGCGAGCCGTCGCCGACGAAGTTGTCGAGATTAACCGCGTCTACCCCGGCGGCTCGTTTCGCGCGCCCGGCACCTACGAGCAGTTCGTCGAACGGCGTGAGGAGTTTATGGAAGCCCAGGCCCGCCGCGAGGAATCGGTCGCCAACCAGGTTCGCCGGGAGACGGAATGGCTCGGCCGCAAAGCCGCCGCCCGGACGCGCAAGGCCGGCTTCCGCATCGACGCGGCCGGGCAGCGGCGCGAAGAATTGCAAGAACTGAAATACCGCAACGCCAACGCCGGCGCGGCCAACATCGATTTCGTCGCCACCGGTCGGCAGACGCGCAAGCTCCTGACCGTCACGGGCATCGGCAAAGCGCTCGGCGGCCGGCCGCTGTTTTCTAACCTCGACCTGATGATAACGCCCGGCGTGAAGCTCGGTTTGCTCGGCCCCAACGGCAGCGGCAAGAGTACGCTGTTGCGCGTGCTGGCCGGCGAAGTCGATCTCGACACCGGGACGATTGCACGGGCCGAGGGGCTGCGGGCGGTGATGTTCGAGCAAGGGCGGGCGCTGCTCGACCCGACGGCGACGCTGCGCAAGGCCCTCTGCCCCAACGGCGACACGGTCATTTATCGGGACCGGCCGCTGCACGTTGCGGCCTGGGCGAAACAGTTTTTGTTCCAGTCCGAACACCTGGACACGCCGGTCGGCAGCCTGTCCGGCGGCGAGCAGGCCCGCGTCCGCATCGCCCAACTCATGCTGCG
Source organism: Gemmatales bacterium (assembly GCA_038231495.1). Lineage (GTDB taxonomy): Bacteria > Planctomycetota > Planctomycetia > Gemmatales > Gemmataceae > JBBRLG01. The sequence goes on from JBBRLG010000075.1 coordinate 8,258, forward strand.
GCCGGCCGACCTGCTGCTGCTCGACGAGCCGACCAACGACCTGGACATCCCGGCCCTGGAAGTGCTCGAAGACAGTCTGGCCGATTTCCCCGGCGCGCTGGTGCTGGTCAGCCACGACCGCGACCTGCTGGACCGTTTGTGTACCGAGGTGGTCGGCCTGGACGGCCAGGGCGGCGCGGCCCTCTACGGCAGCGTCGGGCAATGGCTGACGGCCTACGAACGAGGCACCGCAGAAGCCGCGAAACCCGCGAAGGCTGCCGCCGTGCCGGGCACCCGCCCCACGCCGGCGGCGGCGAAGCCGCGCAAGCTCAGTTACCGCGAGCAGCAGGAATTCGAGCAGATGGAGGCCGCAATCCTCACCGCGGAGGAGGCGGTCGTCGCCCGCCAGGCGGAAGTTGAAAAAGCGTCGAGCAGTGGCCACGTCGCGCTGGCCGACGCCTGTCATGCGCTGGAAGACGCCCAACACACCGTCGAGCGCCTCTACGCCCGCTGGCAGGAGTTGGAGGAAAAACGCGGCGGATGACCGCTGGACCGCCTTCCTTGGTTATGATGAAATTTCTGCAAACTGAGGAAGCGGCCAAAGAGGAGGAGCGGCAATGGTGATTACTCTCGAAGCCGATCTTGAGTCCGCCTTGAACGACCTAGCCTCAAAGCAGGGCGTTGCCCCCGAGATTCTGGTCCTCAACGCGCTGCGCGAGCGTTTTCTCGCCCCCACCCTGCGTGTCCAACCACGGGACGAGTGGGAGCGGCGCTTGCTCGGGGCCGCGACGGACTGCGGCGTGGCGCTGTCCCATGAGGCTGTCAGCAGCGAAGGGCTGTACGAATAATGGCGCATTTGGTCGATACCAGCGTCCTGGCTCGGCTGGCAAACACGGCGGACCCTTTCTATCCCGTTGCTGCCCACGCGATACTGGAACTGCACCGGCGCGGTGAGGTGCTGTATGTCACTGCACAGAACCTCGTCGAGTTCCGCAACATGGCCACGCGGCCCAAGGCGGTTAACGGCCTGGGGTTGTCAGCCGTTGACGCGGCGGCGAAGGCAGCGGTATTCGAGGCGACGTTCCTGCTCTTGCCGGAGACGCCGGACATCTACCCGTCGTGGAAGCGGCTCGTCGATGCGCTTGGAGTCCTCGGCAAGCAGGTTCACGACGCCCGCCTTGTTGCCGTCTGCCATGTGAATTCAGTGACCCACCTGCTTACGTTCAACATTTCACATTTCAATCGGCTGGCGCGATTTGGGCCGGGTGTTGTGGTGGTCGATCCCGCGACCGTGTGAGGCAAAAAAAATGGTGTGGTCGTGTACAATGCGCGCAGGCTTCAGGGATTTAATGACCGCATGAGTACGTACCCCTGGCACGACGTGCCGCTTCCCGACGACTTGGCGGCGTGGTTCCCGGTCTTCGTCGAAATCCCGAAAGGGTCGAAGGTCAAGGACGAACCCGAATCCGCTTCATCCGCGGTTGACCGAGGTTTTCACTATGAAACGCCACTTGCTGCAAACGCTCCGTTTGGTCCTGTTCTTGGCGCTTGCCAGCGTAGGCCCGTTGCACGCCGAATCCGGCTTCTTCTTGAAGGAAATGCCCGACCGCGACGTAATTATTGAGGAAAATCCGGCGACCCCCGACGAGGCCAAACGGATCAAGAATTTGATCCAGGAACTGGCCGCCACGGATGCGCCTGACATCGGCTACAGCGCCTCGGCGAGCGGCGACGGGTTCGGGCCGTTGCCGGACCTGACTTACCGGGGCAGTGAAAACATCACGGCCCACCACCTCAAGCATTCCGCCACTCTGGAACGTCTCGTGGCTTTCGGACCGAAGGCGTTGCCCTTCCTCCTCGATGCACTCGCAGACAAGTCGCCGACCCAATTGACCTTGCACTCGATCGATTATCACAAGGCCTCCGCGGAGCCTGGCAGACCGGCAATCGGCCTCCTGTTGACGACCCTCAACTGGCAAACGCCCGACTGCCCAGTCGTTCCGGCCCGTGAAATCCTCTACAACCCGTTGAATGGTCCCGAAGCTCGAGCGCTGAAAACGGCGGACGTGATTCGGATGACCAGTGTGGGTGGCTTGCTGGGAGATTGCAAAGCGAAACTGCCGACCGCGCACATCAAGGATCAAAGCGAGTACCTTTTGACCGTGGGCGACCTCTGTCTGGTTGCCGTCGGACAAATCACCAACCGACCTTACCCGGCTGCCCGGTATCAAGGCACGGGTCATACGTTTATCAACAGCCCTGCACACGACCCGGAAATCGCGAAGGCCGTTCGTTCCGTGTGGGCCAAGAAGACCTACCGCCGCCAGTTGTTCGACTCGCTGCTGATCGACTTTCACACGCGCGGCCGCGACGACCGCGGCGGCAGCGACCGGTTACAAATCGGGGCAGCAACGCGCCTGCTGTATTACTTCCCCGACCAAGCCGGCGCGGTCGTTGCCCAACGGCTGCACGAACTTCACGTCGGCACTGACATCGATTTGCAAAGCAGTGAGGATGAAGAGGCAAACGGCATTCGCGCCGCCGAACTGCTAGAGGCAGTCGCCTTCAGCGAAAACACCGAGGTGCGCCGCGAACTACTCGACGTTTTCCGCCGGACGGCGGACCAGGAGATCGCCCTCGCCACCTTCCCTGGTATTGACAGGGACCGTCGCGCGGAAGTCCTGGCCAAGTTGCAATTGTTCTTGAGAGCACTTCCCCAAGAGGAAAAAAGCCTTTATGGCGACGGCTACAAGCTGCTAGAAGCCGCGCGCAAGCATTTGCGGAACGACCAAGCAGACCTGTTCCAGAGATACCTGAAAAATGCAGGCGCCCAGCGACGCACGACGGTGTGCCGTGTCTTGGTCCTGGACGAAGATTGGGCCAAGGAGCTTGCTGTGGACTTGCTGACGCCTTGGTTGGAAGACAAGAGCGACGCGTTCATGGCCCCCCACGATATCAACGTCGGGTTCTTGGGCAAGCACCGCATCTGCGACGAGGCGGCGTTGGCCTTGGTCTTTTACCTGGAAGACATCCCGTTTGACCCAAAAGGACAGCTGGATGACCGGGACAAGCAGATAGAAAACATCCGCAAGGAATTGTCGAAGGCTTCGAGAAGGTCCGACGCCGACCCGACGCACCAGGCGAGCAAACCTGAAAAGCGCAAAGGGTAAGCGGCGCACGAATTGCTTTTGTCAATCGTGCTGTTTCGGGAACACGGCGCTGACGCGACCGGACCCCTCGTGCGTCCCCTGGGACCGTGCGGCCTCGGACACCCTACCCACCCTTGCCAAGTGCAACAATCTTGGCAAGGGTGGGATTTTGGCACGCAGCGACCGTCAGGAGCAGGCAGCGGCGCTGATAGACCCTTGCCAAAGGCTTGGCAAGGGTCGGCGAAGTTGGGTGGCAAGGGTCCGTGATTTGCCGCCGCACCGGCTGCGCGAAGTCGAGCGGTTCTTCCTCGATTACAAGATGCTCGAAGACAAGAACGCGACCACTTGCGTTGAGTCGGCGGCGAACAATCCAATCATCCCAGTTCCAGCGTCGCGACCGCGGCCGCGCGCACCTCGGCCGGCGTCCACGCGATCGGGACGCCCTCGCCGCGCTGCCAGAGGGCGAAGAGGTCGTCGTAGTGCGGCGATAACGGGTTGCCCGACTGGCCGCCCGGCAGCACGAATCGACTGTTTTCCCAGCCGCCGACGTCCATAACCGCGCGCAGGGATGCGATGTTCTTGCAGTCGGTCGTCGGCGTGAGCGGGAAGACCGACGCCTGGTTGATCGTGTCCGAATCGCCGCCGCAAGGGATAGGGCCAAGGTTAAATATGCGGTGCAGCCAGCGCTGGCCGCCCAACAGGTGGCGCATGCGCAGGACGCGCAGCCGTCCCCACGCCCACCGCGCCGGGTCTTTGCCGTGGACGGCTTCGAGGTCGCGCACCACGGTTGCCAGTGCGGCGGCGATCTCGTCGGGCCACGCGCCCGTAAACCAGCCGGCGGGCTGCGTGCGCAACAGGCGGCTCAGCTGCCCCGTGCGGCGGAAGCAGAAGAAATTGTGGTCCATGAGCAGCGACACGCCCTGGCCCAGTGCCCACAGGTAGCTGCGCGGCGCCTTGGCCCGCGTGACGCGGACCATCATCTCGGTCAGGAACAATTCGTAGACGCTGGCCGCGACCGAATCGACCGACGCCCGGCCGTCCCAGCCGCGGAGCAGGTCGAGTGCCTGTTTCGCAGAGGGGTCGGCGGTCGCGACGCCCAGGACGTGGTCGCGCATCTCCTCCCAGGGCCGTGCGAGTTGGTCCATCTGCAACGCCATCGTACTTTTCACGTCCCAGTCGGTACGGGCCGCGAGATTGCGGGCAATCGTAGCGACGCGATAGCCGTCGATCCAATCGACGCCGAGGAACGGCGCGTTGGCGTCGGCGGCCGTGGGTTGATTGTTGGCGGTCGCGAGAAAGCCGCAGTCGGGGTCGATCGCGAACGGCATGTGCGCGAACGGCACGAGGTCCCGTTCCCAACCGGCGTCGGGGTCCCAGCCGGGCAGCGGGATGGTGCCAAAACCCTTGCGGCGGACCGGCGCTTGCCCGAATAGCTGCCAGCCGATCGTGCCCGTCACGTCAGCGTAGACCATGTTTTGGGAGAGGGCCGGCCAGACGCTCAGAGCCGTGCGGAACTCGTCGAAATTGCGGACCTTGTGCAGACAAAGCAACCCGCGCAGCGGCAGCGGGTCGAGCCAGACCGCGCGCAACGACAGGGCTTCGTGGGAGCCCGCGCCGCCTTCAAACGCGGGGCTGATGACCGGGCCCCGCGGCGTCACCAGCACGGTTTCCGTCACAGGCCGGCCGCCGCGGACCCGGATTACTTCTTCGCGCACCTCGCACGGCACGAAGGCGTTGCCGGCGCGCACGCTGCGACCGTCCTTGCCGATTTGCTCCCAAAAAAGGTCAGTGTTGTCGATCAAGCCGGCGGTCAGGCCCCAGGCCGCGTGGCCGTTGTGGCCGCACAGGATACCGGGGCCGCCGACGAACGACGCGCCGGCAACGGCCCACTCCGGCGTGCGGACGTGGGCCAGGTACCAGTGCGACGGCAGCCGCGAGTCGAGGTGCGGGTCGTTGGCCAGGAGCGGCCGGCCCGTGGCGGTGCGGTGCGCCGACAGTGCCCAGTTGTTCGAGCCGGTGCCCGTGCCCGCGACCGCGGCGAACAGCGTCAAATCCTGCGTCAGCCGGTCGAGCACGATACGGGCCGCCGCGCCCGGCGGCGTGGTCGCGGGCAGCCATTCCGGGTAGTGCGGCTCGAGCGCCGCCAGCGCGTCGGGGCCGTCTTCGCTCAGGATTTTGAGCCGGGCTAGCTCCACGTCCCAGTTGGCCGGCAGGGTAAACGAGATCAACTTGACGACGCCGAGGCAGTCGAACGGCGTCCACGTCGAGGGCTGATTGCGCAGCAGGACGAACTCGTGCGACTTTTTCGGCAGGCCGACCGTCGTGCCGGCGATGACGCCGCGGGCATAGGCCTCGATCCATTCGCGCACGTCGGCGTCGAGGACCGGCCACTGTTCGCGCGCGGCCCGGTGAAAGCCGATGCGCCGCGACAGGCGGTCGATTGGCAAACCCTGAATGCCGACCAGTTCCGAGAGGGTGCCGCGCACGACACGCAAGAGAATTTCCAGCTGGAAGGCGCGGTCCTGTCCGTGACAAAAACCGAGGCCGAACCAGGCGTCGGCGTCGTTGGCCGCCTCGACGTAGGGGATGCCCCAGCGGTCGCGGTGGATTTGCAGCGACTGACGGACGCCGGGGACGGTGCGTTTGCCGTGCGTGAGCGGCAGGCGTTGGCCGAGCGTCCAGCGCAGGAGCAGACGATGCAGGTTCAACGCAGGCGGTTCCGTGAAGGGGGTAACGAGGCGACCCAGCCACGCAAGTGAGGATAGGTCGCCGCCGCGGGACCGTCAACGTGCCGGCCAATTGGCGAGCCGGGAGCGTAAGCGACCGGAGGCTATCGCTGCATCGATTGCAGTCGCGGGGTGCCATGCTTTGGTACTCCAAAGCAAACTTTCGATTACGAAAGCATGGCACCCCCCTTGCGTCGGCGAACACTCCGGTCGCTTACGCTCTCGGCTCGCCATTTGGTTGTTGACTCGCAGAAGCTCCAGGTTCCAGCAACCCGCGCAGCGCTGCAGGGAATCCGGCCCACGCCGTTTGATAGGTGGCCTCTAGCGGTGCCGGCACGTAGACCTCCGCCTCCAGAAACAAGGGCATGTCGGGCAGGAAGTCTCCCACCGCAACCGGCTCCACGTAAGCGACGTTTACTGGCCCCCCGACGTACGACGCCAGGGTGAGCGGCTTGTCGGTAGGCGGTGCGAACGGCTCTTCGTGGATCTCGTCCCAGATGGCCTTGTGAATGCCCTGCGGGTCGCGGTTGCCGGGCGGAAAGAGGTCGATGACCAGGAGATGAATTCCCTGGCGCATCAAGTCCGCGGCCTTGTCCACGAAAGTGCGGAGTGCGTTACGACTGTCCTTGTTGCCGGGCGACACAATTTCGATCACGGCGATCACATGCCCGTGGCGGTGCCGAACGGTCACGCGGTCGGCCTTGCGAGCATAGCGTTCGACCTCAGCGCGCACGACATAGCGCGTCCGGGGTGGCGCGGTCGCGACGGCCAACGCGCCGTCGGCGTCCGTTTGTGCGTTGGTCCCGGGCGCTTGCAACGTCAGCACGTCCGGAACGGGGCCGCCGACGATCTGCTCGGCCAAGGCGAAATAGCCGGGCGGCAGGCCGCCATTGTTGAGTACGTCCGAGAGGGCGCTGATCCAGCGCTGGTGGAAGTGGTGAAAGAGGCCCGAATCGACGCGCGTCCAATTGTGAATCGGCATGGAAGAATCCTCAAGCGGCGGCACCCGCCGACGGGGGTTGTTTCGCTTTCGACCAACCGGCTACACTATACAGGACATCTCTTTCCCAACACAAAGGAGCCGCGGTCATGAACGCGTCCGAGCAATCGCAGCTACTGGCCGACGTGGAGGCGTTCTGCCAGGAGGTCCGCCCGGTTGAAGAATTGTGCTACGTCGAACACCGCTTCAACGACCAGGTGGTGCCGCTGGGGAAAAAATACAACCTGCTCGGCATGCCGGTCCCGACCGCTTACGGCGGCCGCGGCGCCGACACAGTGACCTACGCCCGTGCGCTGGTGCGCATCGGCCGCGAGGGCACCGGCGTCCGCACCTTCTTTTCGGGCCACACGTCGATCGGCGAATACCCCATTTACACCTGGGGCAACGAGGACCAGAAGCGCCGCTACCTGCCCGCGGCGGCGCGGGGCGACAAGGTGCTCGCGTTCGGCCTAACGGAACCGGAAGCCGGCAGTAACCCGCTCGAAATGCAGACCACCTACGAGCGCCGCGGCGACCATTTCGTGCTTAACGGCGTGAAATATCTGATCTCCAACGGCGGCATCGCGGACGCCGTCGTGTGCTTCGGTTATCCAAAGGCAACGGACGGCGGCAAGCGGCGGATCAGTGCTTTCATTGTGGACCGCGGCCCCGGTTTCGTCAGCGAGGATTTGACGGCGAAGCTGGGTATGCCGTCGGCCAACACGGCGATGTTCCAACTCGACAACTGCAAAGTGCCGGTCGGCAACTTGCTCGGCGCAGAGGGCGACGGCTTCCGCATCGCGATGGGCACGCTGGTCAGCGGCCGCATCAGCGTGGCGGCGGGCTGTCTCGGCGTGATCGAGGATTGTTTGACGGAAGTCATCACCTACGCCAAGGAGCGTCGCCAGCACGGCAAGGAGATCGCCCGGCACCAGTTGATCCAGGAGCACATCGCGGCCATCGAGATGCACCGTGCCGCCTCCGACGCGATGGTGCAGCGTGCCGCGGAAGCGAAGGACGCCAGCGGTGCCGAGCCGGCCAACGCAGAGTTGCGGACTTTGGCCGACATCACGGCGGCGCAGGCCAAGCTGTTCGCGAGCAACGCCGCGTGGGACGCCGCCGACCGTGCGGTGCAGGTGTACGGCGGCCGCGGCTGGTCCACGCTATACCGACCGGGCCGGCACCTGATGGACGTGCGCGTCTGCCGCATCTACGAGGGAACCGACGAGATTTTGAAACTGAAGGTGGCCGCGTCGGTGTTGGGTAAGGATTACGAGGCGTTCAAGTGAGGGCCGGCAGACTGACGCCATTCGTGGTGACGCCAACTTTTTTGGTGAGCTGGGAGCGTAAGCGACCGGAGGTTGTCACTGAAACTTCCTCCGGTCGCTTACGCTCCCGGCTCGCCTGGTGTCAGTTGCGGCTTGTCCGCCGGTGAGTAGACGGGAACGCGCCCGTTCACTTGCCATCATTCCACTGGCGGATAAGCCGCAAGTGGCACCCGACACCTGGGGTGGCGGCTAACCCTTGTCCACACCGAGTGCATCCAGCGCTTTTTCGATTTCGGGATGCACGCGCCGGAGGTCCGTTCCGTCCATATCGCAACTCTGGAAGAAGTCGAGCAAGTCACGCAGGAACTCGGCGCGGAAATCGGCCTCCGGCACATGACGCTGGATAAGTGGGAACATTTCGCGAAACAATATCGCGCCCGCGCGCCAACTCATGATCATCACTCCCGACTGTTGCACGCTTTTTTGCCGCCGAACTAATAATTTGATTGAGCTTTTCTTGATATTACCACTCCCCAAAGTGGTGTCAACAAAAACCCAAAAACCACTCGACCTTACGACTTGCAACCGAAACAAACAGGGGGTCTGGTTCCGTGGCCAGCTCATGAGCCGGGACGCGGAACTAGACCCCCTGTCTGCCTTTTTCAAAATCCGCGCGTCATCTGGCAACCAATTGGGCCGGCACCGCGTTTTGTTGCAACTGGAGTTGGGCGGCGAGCAAGGCGTTCTGTTGCTGCTGGATAACCGCCGCCAGTGCGGCGTTCTGCTGCTGTTGCTGGACATACGCGGCTGCCAGCATGTTTTGTTGCTTCTGTTGCCCGTTTTGAAGGAGTGGGCCGCCGTGGTAGGTGACGTTGGCGGCAAGGAGACGACGGTCTTCGAGCCGCTCAACGTTGCGACTGAAGGTCTCGTCGCCTTCCTGCCTTAGCGGGAATCATTGTCGATCCGATTGTCGATTACGGTCTCCCATCCCCGCCGGGACCGCCAGGACCCCGACCGCCAGGTCCGCCGGGTCCGCCAGGGCCACCGCGGCCGGGGTTGTCTTTCATTTCCTTGAACTGCTTCTTCTGGTCGTCGGTGAGGATTTTGTTGAGCTTCGCCTCGACCTCCTTTTGCAGTTCCGCGATCTGCTTTTTCTGATCGTCCTTCAACTTCAGGGCGTCCTGGGCGAAATCCGGCAACACCTGGCCGAGCATTGCACCACCGGGGCCACGACCGCCGGGGCCGCCAGGACCGCCGGGACCGCGATCACCTCGACCGCCGGGTCCGCCACCCGGACCGCCGGGGCCGCCGCCGGGACCGCCGGGGCCGCCACCCGGACCACCACGACCGCCGCCTTGCGCGCCCTCCACTTCGAGTTTCGCGGCCAACGCCATCAGTTCCTCTTTGGTCACCACGCCATCCTTGTTGGCGTCGGCCTGGTCGAACAGGCGGTGCAACCGTTCGTCGGTCACTTCATCCTTGGTCAACTTGCCGTCCTGCTTTTTGTTGAACGCCAGCATCTTGGTGACGATGGGGGAGTCGCTGTAGTCTTTCGTCTTTTCCGGTGCCGGCTCCTCTTTGGGTTTGCCGGCGGGCGGTTGCGCCGTCGCCTGGGACAGAAATGCCACGGCCAGCACGGCCGCGGGCACGATTCGTACGAGTTTCCACATGGTTACAGGTCCTTTAGGTTCGGTACAGAAAAAGGGTACGCACTTGAGACAGTAATAGGTTCGTCAGAGCCGCGAACAGATACCCCCGCCGGTCAACGCCGCGCACCGGGGGAGTGACCGCCACAACCTAGTCGAAGATGGCCCTCAAC
>JBBRLG010000076.1:0-18017 GCA_038231495.1 Gemmatales bacterium
GGGGGGGGAGTAGTTGTTGCCGGTCTCCGGTTACCGAGCGCGTTGTCCCACGGCTGTCTGGGCCGTGGCACAACCCGTTCAACCCCTACGCCCCACCTTTCCCCGCGCGGCCCGCGCCACAACCTTCCGCTCGACACTCAGAATGCCTCGGCCTTGCAGTCGAAGGAATCAACACACGGCCCAGGCCGCGCGCACCCCCGAACACACCAGGGAAGGAACCCGCATGAAACGGACCGTCTGGATTGGTGTTGTGCTTGTCAGCCTGGCAGCCTGTCCCCCGGCGCACGCCCATTTTCTGCGCAACTTCTTCGCGCTCGACCTGGTCAACAAGCGCATTGCCGGGCACGTCGTCGATCACACCAACAACCACGGTCGCGACAACCGCATCTGGTCGGCGGCGCTCAAAGAAAAGCGCGACCTTTACGTCTACCTGCCGCCCCATTACGATCCGAAGAAGCAGTACCCGGTTATTATTTTCCTGCACGGTTTTCTTCAAGACGAGACGTCGTTCCTGCACGACGTTATCGAGCCGCTGGACACGGCCATGCGCAACGGCCTGTTGCCGCCGGTGATCGTCGCCGCCCCGGACGGGTCGCTGCGCGGCGCCGATTGCTTGTTGTCCGCCAGCAGCTTCTACATCAATTCAAAGGCCGGCCGCTTTGAAGATTTCCTGATGGAGGACGTGTGGGATTTTGTTACCCAGCACTACCCGATCCGTCCGGAGGCGGAGGCGCACGTCATCTGCGGCGTGTCGATGGGCGGCGGCGGGGCGTTTCACAAGGCGATCAAGTACCCGGAGCGATTCAAGGTTGTGGCGGCGTTGTTCCCGCCGGTGAACCTGCGCTGGCAGTCGTGCCGCGGCCGTTACCGCGACCCGTTCGACCCAGACTGCTGGGGCTGGAAAGAAAACTTCAGCCGCCCGTGGGAGGTCGTGGCCCGTTTCTACGGCGTGGTAACCATCCGCCAGGGCCAGTTCACGCGCCAGTTGTACGGCCTGTTCAACCCCGACACTGCGGAGCAAATCGCGAAGGACAACCCGATTGAAATGCTCGACGCCTACGACTTGAAGGAAGGCCAGTTGGAAATGTACATCGGCTACGGCGGCCGCGACCAGTTCAACATGGAGGCGCAGATCGAGAGTTTCGTGTACCGCTGTCACGAAAAGGGTCTGACGATCGGCGTCGGCTACGACCCGAAAGGCAAGCACGACGTGCCGACCGCGATGAAGTTGTTTCCGGGTTTGTTGGAATGGCTGCGGCCGCGCATTGAGCCTTACGCCCCGAAATGACCCGCGGGTACACTTGGCGGGATTGGTTGACGCGGGCAAATCACGTCGGACCCTGCCCTTTGCCGATAAAAGAGACGGGCTGTAATAAGGCGAGCGGCGGACGAAAGTCCGCCCCTCGCCCATTATCGGTGCGGTTGACGTTTTCGCGCCGATCGGGTACAGGCGAAGCGGCGGGACAACGGAAGTGGAGCTTGTATGCGAAATGCCGTGGAAAAACAAGCAAGTGGTGGTAACTGGCGAAGGTGGGTGAGGACGGCCCTCTTGCCGGTGCTGTTGACGACCGGGTGTGCGGGCATGTCCAACACGGACCGCGGGGCCGTTGCCGGGACCGCCATCGGTGCCGGGACCGGCGCCGTGGTCGGCCACGCCCTCGGTGATACCGGGGCGGGCGCGCTGATCGGCGGCGGCCTGGGCCTGATCACCGGCGCCGTGGTAGGCAACGACATCGACCGCAAGGAAGACAGACGGGCCGTGCAACAAGCCGTCGCCGTCCAGGCCGCCGAACAGCGGCGCTGGCCGAGCCTGACCGACATTCAGCGGCTGTCGGCAAGCGGCACCCACGATACCATCGTCATCAACGAAATTCGCACGACGGGTGCCGTGTATCACCTGTCGCCGGACGACATTCTGTGGCTCCAACAAAACGGCGTCCACGACTCGGTCGTCAGCGAAATGCAGGCAACCGCCGGCCGGGTGCCGACGCCGGTGGTGTATCGGCCGGTGCGCGAACGAGTGGTCATCGTCGAGGAGCCGCCGCCACCCCCGGTGGGCGTGCGGTTCGGGTACTACCGGCGGTGGTAAAAGTATTGCCGCTTGCGGCTTTGCAGGTATTGGCAAAGCCGCAAGCGGCAAAATCACTGCAACCCCTTCAACATCTCCGTCTGAATCGCGCCCAAATCTTCGACCCCCACCGACAGCCGTACCAGGCCGTCCGTGATGCCTTGCCGTTGCCTTTCCGCGGCGTTGACGTAGCGGTGCGAGGTCGTCCCCGGATGACTGCACGTGGTCGTCGTGTGGCCGAGCGACGGGCTGAAGGGTACGCCCGTGGCCCCGTGCATGAAACGGTTCACCGCCTCGCGACCGCCGCGCAACTCGAAACAAAGCATGTTGCCGCCGCCGTCCGGCAGCACCTTTTTCGCAACGGCATGATCGCCGTGACTCGCCAGGCCGGGATAGAGCACGCGGACCACCGCGGGCTGCGCCTGGAGCCATTTAGCCAGTTCCGCGGCGTTCGCCGTGGCGGCACGCATCCGCAGCGACAGCGTTGCCAGGCCGCGCTCCGCGAGCCAGCAGTCGAACGGGTTGCACGCGAGGCCCCAGATGGTCACGGTCCGGGCCAGTTGAGGAAACAGGTCGCCATTGCCGCCGACAAAGCCGAGGGTCACGTCGCTATGGCCGCCGATCATCTTCGTCAGGCTTTCAAGCACCAGATCGGCACCCAGCTGGAGCGGTTTGCACAGGACCGGCGTGGCGAACGTGTTGTCCACCAGCAAACGACAATTCCGGGCGTGGGTCAGGGCCGCAAGGCCGGCAAGGTCGGCCACCCGCAAGAGCGGGTTGGAAATGGTTTCGACGTAGAGCAGGCGCGTCGGCGCTTCCAGGGCGGTGCGTACCGCGTCGAGATCGTTGGTGTCGATGAACGTCGTTTGGACGCCGAAGCGGGGCAACTCTTGGTTCAACAGTTGCATCGCCCGGCCGTACAGCCGGTTACTCGCAACGATGCGGTCGCCCGGCTGGACCTGGGACAAGAACATCGCGCTGATCGCGGCCATGCCGGAGGCGCAGACCTGGCCCCATGCAGCCCCTTCGAGTGCGGCCACCGCAGCGGCTAACCGCCGAGCGTTGGGGTGATCGTCGCGCGCATAAATGAAGCCGGGTTCGGCCCCGTCCGTGACGCGATCCAGGGCGTCGAGGTCCGGAAGCGAGTAAACGGAAGAGAGGTACAACGGCGGCGCCAGGGGCGAACTGGGGCCGAGGTCGTCGGGCGCGCGCCGGGGTTCGGGCATGGCAATCCCGCCTTGAGTCGGTGGCCGACCGCGGTCCCGGTTACGGGTTTTGGCTCTTCAAGTAGGCCTGCACCGCGATCCACATGTCCCGGTGATTATCGTCCTGCTCTTGCCGGAAGCCAAGGCGGGTCGCTTCGGCGCGGGCCTTTTCGTCGCTCATGCCGTCCACTGTGCGAAAGTGCAAGTACCACAGCGCGCCGGTCAGGGAGCTGTTTTTGTCGAAGACGAACAGCGGCAAGTTTTTCTCGTCGGTGACGATCTGGTTGAAACGTTCGACCACGTCCTTGGTCAGGCTGTGGGGGCCGACCTCCAGACTGAGGTAGGTCAAGCCGCGGTTCTCGAAAATGCGCTTGGCGGCGTTGTCCGACTCGGTGGGGGCGCGGACGTGCAACACCGTCTTGTAACCGTGGTCCTTGAGCCATTTCACGCCGTCGGGAAACGGCTGCTGGCCGCTGGCGACACCCTTCTTGACCGTCGCAAATTGCGGAATGTCGGCGGGTAAGATCGGCGGCTCTTCCGTTTCCTTGGTCACGGGGCCAGGGTCTCGCGGTGCCGGCACGGGGTCGCGGAATGCCGGCGCTGGGATACTCTGCGGCGGCAATAATCGCGCCGTCGGCGGCTCGACGGGTGCGGGGTTCGTCGGCAACGGCGGGTACAGACGGCTGTTACCGTCCGGGTTAAAGCGCGAAAAGGGCGGGTCGCCGGCCACGGGCGGGTCGCCGGGCACGGGCGGGGCGAAGGCGCTTTGCGCGTTGGGCAGCGTCGGCGGGGACAGCGCGGCGGTGGGTGCGAGGCCGCCGGGATCGGCCGGTGCGCCGGTATAGCGTGGCGGCAGGATCGTCGCGGAACCGGCACAGCGGTCGCACGGGGCCGGCGGCAAAGGCCGGGCGACATAGGCTGACCGATAACCAGTCGGGGTGCAACAACCTGCTACTGCGCCCATTCCAAGACCCAGCAGCATCAACATTCGCGAACGCATGGCCTGTCTCCTTTCCGGTACGTCAACTATTCCGATTGTATCCCGGTTGACAAGGGGTCCGGCAGTGTTTGCAACGGTTTCCGGCATTGAACCACGGGTCGGACCGGCGAAGGTAACGGTTGTGCAAGCTGTAGGGACCAGGAAAGAGCGAAAAGAAGTTTCGCGCGCGTTTGCCATGAAGTTGTTGCCGTCACGGCCCTTTCCCCGGATGATAGACGGGGCGGAGGTCGAAGCGGTAAACCTGAACCATGGGAGGAGTTCGTCATGAAATTTGGCCTGTCAGGGGTGGTCCTGTTGTGTGGGGTAAGTATGGCAACGGCGGGCGTGAAAGCGGAGGAGGTCGAGTACAAGCACGGCGACGTCGTGCTGCAAGGCTTCCTCGCCTACGACGATGCCCAAACCGGCAAGCGGCCCGGCGTGTTGATCGTCCACGAATGGATGGGTCACAGTCCGTTCGTCCGCAAACGGGCGACCGAGTTGGCCAAACTCGGCTATGTCGCCTTCGCCCTGGACATGTACGGCAAGGGCGTGATGGCGAAGGACCGCGAGGAAGCCGCGAAGTTGGCTGGCACTTACAAGAACGATCGCCCCCTGATGCGGGCGCGGGCCAACGCGGGCCTGGAAGTGCTGCGTAAAAATGAGCACTGCGACACGACTCAAATCGCGGCCATCGGCTACTGTTTCGGCGGCACCACTGTGCTTGAGTTAGCGCGGGGCGGCGCGGACCTGGCAGGCGTGGTGAGTTTCCACGGCGACCTGGACACGCCGAAGCCCGACGACGCCAAGAACATTAAGGGCAAGGTGCTGGCCCTGCACGGTGCCGACGACCCGTTCGTCAAACCGGAGGTGGTCGCCAAGTTCGAGGACGAGATGCGCAAGGCCGGCGTTGATTGGGAGTTGGTGAAGTATGGCAACGCCGTCCACAGTTTCACGAACCCCGGTGCCGGCGACGATAATAAGACCGGGGCCGCGTACAACGCCAAGGCCGACGCCCGGTCCTGGCAAGCGATGCGCGATTTCTTCGGGGAGATTTTTCCGAAGAAGAAGTAGAAATCAGTTGTCCGTTATCC
Source organism: Gemmatales bacterium (assembly GCA_038231495.1). Classification (GTDB taxonomy): domain Bacteria; phylum Planctomycetota; class Planctomycetia; order Gemmatales; family Gemmataceae; genus JBBRLG01. Next base: position 5,344 of record JBBRLG010000076.1, read on the forward strand.
GTTGTCCGTTGCAAAACCAAGACACTTCTTTGCAACGGTCAACGGACAACAGACAAACGAAGACGAAAAACTTACTTGCTCTTCGCAGCTTGACCGATATAGTGTTGGGAATATCAGGGGTTTTTGCCAAAAACCAGATTCTTGAGAGAAGGAAGCAAGTTTATGCTAAGCACTGTAGCGGCGGACGTGGATTTTATCGAAGAATTACGTCTGCGCCGCTGGGCGAGGCAGCACTTTGTCCCGCGGCCGCAACGGGAACGCACCTGGCACCCGGTCGTCCTCGACGAGATGCACCGCAGGGACCACGAGATGGCAGAGGCGGAAGCCGTCGCTACTTGCGCCTGATCGGTCCTTGCTGATTGGCCACCGAAAAACCCTGGTGCCTTGCACCGGGGTTTGTCATTTCTACGGCGGAATTGCTGGCAACGGCCCGGCGGGGTGGGTAGACTGCGTTGAACCCGTCGCCTCCCACCCGCACGGCCGGACACCGCATGCCTCGCTTCCTTGCCGACTTCCGCCTGCCCGCCGGCCATCACGTCTGGAAGTGGTGGGTCTGCGGCCTGTTGTTGCTGGCCACCATGATTAACTACATGGATCGGCTCACGCTGAACCTGCTCGGCGTCCGCATGATGGACGACCTGCACTTCGACGTGATCGGCTACGGTCGCATCGAATCGGGTTTCGCCCTCGCCTTCGCGCTCGGTGCCATCGTCATCGGCTTCGCGGTCGATTGGTACGGCGTGTTTTGGATCTACCCGCTGGCGGTATTGGGTTGGTCCTTGGCGGGCTTCTGCACCGGCTATTCGTGGGACTTCTGGAGCTTGCTCGCCTGCCGGTTCATGCTTGGTTTGGCCGAGTCCGGCAACTGGCCGTGTGCCCTGCGCACGACCCAACATCTGTTGCCGCCCGAAGAGCGCACGATGGGCAACAGCATCCTGCAAAGTGGTGCGGCCCTCGGCGCGGTGGTCACGCCCGGCATCGTCCTGGCGCTGGTGAGCAGTACGGGGTCGTGGCACGCGCCGTTTTTCGTGATCGGCTCGGTCGGCCTGTGCTGGGTTTTGCTGTGGTTCGTCAGCGTCCGCCCGCGCAGTTTGGCACCGACCCCCCGCGCCGCCACGGCGCATCAGCAGGCAGCGCTGCACTTGCCGGCCGCACGCGCTGCGTTGCCCTTCGGCCTGTTAATAAGGCGACTGGTCGCGCTGGTGATTCTTGTAATTACGATCAACGCCTCCTGGCACTTCTTCCGCGCGTGGCTGCCGCTGTTCTTGCAAAAGGAGCACGGCTACACCGAGGCCGAGACGGCCGGTTTCGTGACGTTGTACTACATCGCGGCGGACGTGGGCGCGCTGTCGGCGGGCCTGGCGACGCTGTTGATCGTGCGGTTCGGAATGCCGGTCCACCGCGGCCGGACATGGGTTTTCCTTGGCTACGCGCTGCTCACGTCGCTCAGCGTGGTGGCCGCGCTGGTGCCGGGCGGGCCGTGGTTGGTCGTGTTGTTGCTCGTCGTGGGCTTTGGCGCGCTGGGCGTCTTTCCAAACTACTACTCGTTCAGTCAAGAACTGACGACGCGGCACCAGGGCAAGCTGACGGGTTTTCTCGGCTGCACCTGCTGGCTGGCGATGGCGCTGTTGCACGAGGTCGTCGGCAACATGGTCAAGGCGTACGACTCGTACCGCTTCGGGGTAGGAGTCGCCGGCCTGCTGCCGCTGGTCGGATTTCTGGCGCTGGTCTTGCTTTGGGGCAAGACCCCGACCCTCCCGCCCGCACTGGAGGAAGACGCTTATGCCCCGTTGCCGGGAATGTCAGCGGAAGAAACGGGCATCCAACCGGGAGAGGAGCAAACAGGTGCGCTGACCCAATTGGAATAAGGGGCCAGACACAGAGCCTCACCGTTGAGACTACCCCGCGGTCTTGCGTTGTTCCTGCAAGCGATTTAGCTTGTTGTACATCGTTTTCAGGCTAATACCGAGTTCCGCCGCGGCCGCAGTCTTGCTGCCGCCGTGCTTTTCCAGCACGCGCAATACATGTTCCATTTCGATCTCGTCCAGCGTGCGCGCGGCGGACGCAGGCGGCGGCGACGTGGTGCCGGGTGCCAGGTTGAGCGCCGGCGCGTGGCTCCGCGGCCGGGTGATGTGGTGCGGCAAGTGTTCCGGCAGGACCGGGCCGCCGCCGGAAATGATGTGCGCGTGCTCCATCACGTTGGCCAGCTCGCGGACGTTGCCCGGCCATTCGTGTTCCAGCAATACGTCAATCGCGTCCGGGGTCAACAGGTCGCCGACCTGCTCGACCGGACGTTTGGCCGCCCGACCCAGCAAGTGCCTGGCCAGGGCCGGAATGTCCTGCCGGCGCTCGCGCAGCGGCGGCAGACGCAATTCAAACGTGTTAATGCGGAAATACAGGTCTTCGCGGAACAGGTCGTCGCGGATCATGCCGCGCAACTCGCGGTTGGTGGCGCAGACGATGCGCACGTTCGTGCGGAACGGCTCGCTGTCGCCGACGCGCCGGACTTCGCCCGATTCCAGGAAACGCAGCAGTTTCACCTGGACGTTCTTGTTCAACTCGCCAATTTCGTCGAGGAACAACGTGCCGCCGTTGGCGACCTCGAACAACCCCTTGTGGTCGCGGTCGGCCCCGGTGAACGCACCCTTGCGGTGGCCGAACAGTTCGCTCTCCACCAGGTGTTCGGCCAGGGCGCCGCAGTTGACCGGGATGAACGGCATCTCGGCGCGCTTGCTTAATTGCCAGATCGTGCGCGCGGCCAGTTCCTTGCCGGTGCCGGTCTCGCCGAGGACCATGACGGTCGCGTCGGTCGGGGCGATGCGGGCGATGAAGGTCTGCACGGCGTTCATCGGCGTCGAATTGCCGACCAGGATCGTCGGGCCTTCCGCCGCCTTCACGCGGTTTTGCAGGGCGAGGTTCTTGTTTTTCAGTTCGCGCTTCTCCGCAACCTTGCTCAGCACCGCCTCGATCTCGGCGAGCTTGCACGGCTTCGTGATGTAGTCGAACGCGCCGAGCCGCACGGCCTCGATGGCGGTCTCCATGCTGGCGTGGCCGGTCATGACGACGGCCTCGGTGTCGGGACTGACCTTCTTCAAGTATTCGAGCACCTCGATGCCGGTCATGCCGGGCATGCGCAGGTCGAGGATGGCGGCGTCGAACGTGCTTTTTTCGAGCGTCTTCAATGCCGTGCGGCCGTCGGGGCAGACGGTGACCTCGTGGCCGAGGCGCGGCAACTCGGAGCGCATGAACTCCTGGAGCGATTTCTCGTCATCGACGAAAAGCACGCGCAGGCTCCGGTGGGCGTCAGCCCGGTCGCGGCCGGAGGTTCGGTTCATCGTATGTTCCAGCATAAGTTCCGTTTTCTGCTATGCCGCTTGCGGCTGAGCGGTTCGGTGCGCTCAGCCGCAAGCGGCGATTCTGAGAATTCCTTACAACTACGCCGCCCGATGGCGGTCGGTCTTGCGCGGCTCGGGAGCCTTGCGGGCCGCCGGTCGCGGCGCTTCGGGCGGCGTCTCCGCCTCCTTGATCTGCACCGGCAGGCGCACCGTAAACGTGCTGCCCGCGTTCGGCCCCGCACTGCTGGCGTCCAGTTCGCCGCCGTGCTGGTTGATGATGCGGTGGCTAATCGTCAGGCCCAAACCCGTGCCCTTGCCCGTGCGGCTGCGCGTGAAGAACGGCTCGAAGATATTTTCCAACACTTCCTGGCTCATGCCGCAGCCGCTGTCGGCGAATTGCACCTCGGCCATGCCGTCGCGCTGGCCCAGGCGGATTTCCAGTTTGCCGCCCTCTTCCATGCTGTCCAGCGCGTTGACGACCAGGTTCAAGATCACTGACTTGATCTCCTCCGCATTCACGGGGGCCGTGATCCGGCCGCCCGGCACGCGCTCGGTGTTCGTCAGGAACGTGATGTCCTTGCCCTTGGAGTTGGGCAGGTGTTGGGCGATGTCGATGACCGACTGCACCAGCAGGCCCAGGTCCGCCGACTCGCGCTTGACCTCGCCGGTGCGGCTGAAGGCCAACAGTCGCTCCGTGATGTTCTTGCAGCGGAACGCTTCCTCCTGAATCATCTTCAAATACTTGGTGTAAACCTCGATCTCGTCGGGCCGGATGGAGTTGTGCAGCAGCCGGGTCAGGCTTTGCAAGCGCGACTCCAGCGCCTCGCTACAAAAGGCGATGCTCGCCAGCGGGTTGTTGATCTCGTGGGCCACGCCCGCCGCCAGGAAGCCGACGCTCGCCAGCCGCTCCGAGCGGACCAGTTGCCGGCTGCGCTCGTTGACCTGGCGGGCGAGGTCGCTGTAGAGGTCTTGCAGTTTCTGCATCATTTCGTTGAACGCGCAACCCAGCTCCTCCATTTCGTCGCCGCTGTGCAATTCGATACGGTGGTCGAGGTCGCCGTTGGCCACGCGCTTGACGCCGGCTTCCAGGTCGCGAATCGGGTTGAAGACCCAGGCATAAAAGGAAGCCATCAGGCCGCAGACCAGCAGGAAGCCGACGACGCAGGCCGGCACGATCATCCACAGCGCGATCTGATAATGGCGGCGCGAGTTGTTGATATTGGTGTTGAGTTCGTCGTAGATGCTGTCGAGCAAATCGCCGGCGTCCTTGTCGAGGCTCGCCAGATGCTTGCGGACCGGCTCCCATTTCGCCGCCTTCTGCGCGGCGTTTTGGTTGACGCTGAAGTCCGTATTGTTTTGCAGGTCTTGTTCCGTGGAGCGCAAGACATCAATTTCGCTTTGCAGCGGCCCCGTCAGCCCAAGGATGTGTTCCCGGTAGACCGGGTTGTGGCCGTGGGCGTGCGTCTCCTCCAGGCGCTCGTGATAGTTCTTGAGCCGCTGATCCACGTCCGCGAACGCTTGCTTGACGGCCTGGTCGCGCGACTGCGGTTTCGCGCCGGGATTCTCCAACGCGCCCAACTCCGGGCTGGCATCGCCGTCCGGTTCCCCCATGAGACGCTTGAGCTGACCCACGGCTTGTTTGACGTCCTCGGCGGCGCGTTGCTCGATGACGAGGCTGCGGATGACGTTCATGGTCTGGTAATACGACCACAAGCCGCGGAGCGTGCCGCCCAGCAGGAGGGCCATGATCCCCACGACGAGGGTCAGCCCCAGCATCAGCTTGTGGCGAATCCGCCATTGCAACGCCACGTCCGCCCTCCTGGCATCCGCGAATCGCTTTCGGCAGCTACGTCCTGTAGCCGAAATCGCATCTCCGCTCGGCACGATGACCGTGGGGACTCTACCAAAAGCATTCGTGCCTGGGGAGTCCAGGTTTTCAGGTCCGCAAGCGCGTAGCGCCGGCAACCGAGGGGGGTTGGGCAGGCCGTTTTACCCTCGTTCCCAGGCGGAGCCTGGAAACGAGGGGAACCATACAATGACCGCATGACCCCGCTGCCGCCGCTCGACATCTTGTACGAGGACAACCATTGCCTGGCCATTTGCAAGCCCAGCGGCAGCCTCAGTACGCACTTCGACGGCCAGGAAGAAACCCTCGACCGCATGGTGAAGGCGTACCTCAAGGAAAAGTACAAAAAGCCGGGCAACGTCTTCATCGGCGTCGTCCACCGGCTCGACCGGCCGGTGTCGGGTGTACTGTTGTTCGCACGCACCAGCAAGGCAGCGGCCCGGCTGTCCGAACAGTTCCGGGAAGGCTCGATCGAGAAGATTTACTGGGCCGTCGTCGAAGGCGATGTCAAGCAACCCGCCGGTTCGCTGGAAGATTGGCTCCTGAAAAACAAGGAAACCGGCCGCGTTGAGGTCGTCGAACCGAACGACAAGGGGGCGCGGCAGGCGCTCCTGCACTACCAACGGCGCGGCAGCCACGGCGGGTTGACGTGGTTGGAAGTGCGGCCGCAAACGGGCCGCACGCACCAGCTGCGGGTCCAGCTCGCCCACCACGGCCATCCGATTTACGGCGACGCCAAATACGGGGCCGTCCACACGTTCGGCCGGGCCATCGGGCTGCACGCGCGCTCGTTGACGTTTTTGCACCCGATCCGCTACGAGCCGGTGACGCTCAAGGCGGACGTGGCGCGGCCCTGGCACGGGCGGTTCGCCTACCTGTTCAAGGACGCGCAGTCATGATCGACGCCCGGCTCACGGTCATGCGTAATCTGATCCAGGAAGACGTCGGCAACCGCGGCCTCGCTGCCGACCCGCGCGACAACCTCCTGACCTGTTGTCCCCACGATTGCGCCGGGGCGTGCGCGAGCCTGGCGAACACGGAGCGGGCGCGCGTCGTCATCGTGACCGGATTCTATATTGCTGACGCGGAGCCGCCGTGTGCCGAGACGGACGGACCGCTCGGTGCGGTGTTCCTGGCACGCGCACTCGTGCCGCTGGGAATCGACGTGGCCCTGGCGACCGACCCCTATTGTGTTACTGCGCTGCGGTCCGGGTTGGAGGCGTGTGGCCTGACGGATTCGGTCCGCGTTTATGACCTGGACGTGGAGTTGTCGGCGTGCCTGGATTTCGCGCCGACGCACCTGGTTGCCCTGGAGCGAGTCGGACCGAGCCACACCGCCCAATCCGTTGCAGCCCAGCCGGGCACGATAGCCGCCGATCTCGCGGCGTTTGAGCGACTGGTGCCGGCAAACCGGCGCGACAAGTGTTATTCGATGCGCGGCCGCGACCTCAGCGCCTTTACGCGCCCGGCTCACCACTTATTCGACGCGGCGGCAACGTCACGGCCTCGGATCATAACCATTGGCATCGGCGACGGCGGCAACGAGATCGGCATGGGCAAGGTTCGCTGGGACACCGTCCGCCGCAACATCCCCGATGGTGCCTTGATTGCGTGCCGAGTTGCGACCGACCACCTGATCGTCTGCGGCGTCAGCAACTGGGGTGCGTACGCCCTCGGCGCCGGCGTGCGGCTCTTGCGAAATGTGGCCCCCGACCGGACGTTGTTCGACACCGAAGGCGAACGTCGCCTGCTTGAAACGATGGTGCGCGACGGGCCGCTGGTCGATGGCCGCAGTAAAAAGCGCACGGCGACCGTCGATGGCTTGCCCTTCGACCGCTACGCCGCGGTGCTGGGCCGGTTGGGACAGATCCTCGATACCAAGTAAGCAGGAGGTAATAACCGATGGACCTACGACATGGGACCGGTGCGGAAGTGCGGCGCCGCGCCCGGATGGGTGAACTCGACAGGCCGACGGCAGGGCTGGCTCTGGGCTACGTCCAGGCGAACCTCGTGGTGGTGCCGCGCGAACTGGCCTTTGATTTTCTGCTGTTTTGCCAGCGCAACCCGAAACCGTGCCCCTTGCTCGACGTGACCGAGCCGGGCGTGAGCGAGCCGAAGTTCGCCGCGCCGGGGGCCGACGTTTGCACCGACGTTCCGCGCTACCGGGTTTACCAAAACGGCGAACAAACGGACGAGCCGGCCCACCTGGCTGCGTGGTGGCGCGACGACCTGGTCGCGTTCTTGTTGGGCTGCTCGTTCACGTTCGAGAACGCCCTGTTGCAGGCGGGCGTGCCGGTGCGCCATGTCGAACAGAAGAGCAATGTGCCGATGTACCGCACGAACCGTTTATGCAAACCGGCGGGCATGTTTCACGGACCGCTCGTCGTATCCATGCGGCCCATGACGCCGGCACAGGCTTTGACCGCGACCCGCGTCTGCGGTCGTTTCCCGCGGGCGCACGGTGCGCCGATCCACTTCGGCGACCCGATTGCACTCGGCATCGCGGACATCGATAAACCAGACTTCGGCGATCCGGTGGAGATCAAATCCGGCGAAGTGCCGGTGTTCTGGGCGTGTGGCGTGACGCCGCAGGCCGTGGCGATGGAGGCGAAACCGGCGCTGTTCCTGACGCACAAGCCGGGACACATGTTTGTCACCGACCTACACGACACAGATCTGGAAGGGGAATGAATTGCAAAGCCGCAAGCGGCGGTTTTATTTGTTGACCAATTGAGCAAGCAATGCCGCTGCCGCGGTTTGCCGCGGCATGTCCATCGCCGGGTCGTCCAGCACCAGCCGTTCCCGCGACGAGCCGGGCCGCAACGTTTGCAGCAGCCACGCCTCCTTCAACGCCCGGTTCGCTTCCGGCGACAGCCGGCATTCCAGTGCCGCGTCGGGCCGGACGCCCCAATCGTCGGTAAGTTTGCTCTCCGGAAAACGGTGCAAGGTCTTACCGCCGGGCCGTTGAAACGTGCCGCTCGTCAATTTCATGCCGGTGTACGGCAAACCAAGGTGGACCTGCGTTTGCACGCTCGCCTTGCCGAAACTGCGCTGGCCCGCCACCCGCGCCCGGCCGTGGTCCTGCAGCGCCGCGGCGATCAGTTCCGCACCGCCCCTCGTGTCGTCGTTGACCAGCACCACCAGCGCGAAATCCGTGAAGTCCCCTTCCTTGTTGGCGCGGTAGATCACGTCGTCCCGGCCGCGTGCCTTGACCGTGGTGAGGACCTTTTCCGTGTCGAGGAACAAACGGGCGCAGTCGATCGACTCGTCCAGGTAGCCACCCGGACACCAGCGTAGGTCGAGGACCAGGCCGCGCAATTTCTTGACGTGCAGCTCGGTCAAAACCTCGTGCAGTTCGCGGGCCGTGCCCTTGGCCAGCGACGCCACCCGGACCTGCGCAACGCCGGCCTCCGTGTCGAGGAAATAGTTCCAGGCGTTGTCGTCGCGGCGACTGACGCCCAGCACCGTTTCCGTGCGGAAATGTCTTTGTTCCAGCGTCGTTTTCTGCTCCTTGGCCACACCGGGTCGGCGGTACGCGATTTCCAGTGGCGGCGGCACCTGCAGCGCCGGCTCATCCAATCCCAGCGTCCGCGCATTTTCCGATACCCAGACGCCGAGCAGTTGATCGACCTTCTCCGCGGACAATTCATGGACGGCCTGGTCGTTCAAACGAGTGATGGCGTCGCCCGGCCGCAACCCACCGCCCTGGGCCGGACCGCCGGGAAACACGACGGTCACGCGCAGCGACTCCGCAACCAGGTGCGGCGCGATTTCCAGCCCGAACCCCACCATTTCCGCCTGGAGGGCAGCGTTCGGACGCTGGTCGTCGGCGGTAATGACCTTCGTGGACGGGTCGAGCGACGCGGCGACCGCCTCAAAGACCACGCGCAAATCGTCGGTCAACTCGCGGTTGCCGCCACAGTCCTTGCGCGCCTTGGCGAGGAGGGCCAGGGTCGCCTCGTCGGTCTTGACTTCTTCCAGGTCTCCCTTGAAATGCGCGGGGAGTGGGCGACCGGCTTTGTCGTATAAGCCTTTCAGCGCCGCGTAAAGCACTTGGGCGTGCGTCACCGGCCGGACGTACTGGTCCACGATCTGATTACTGGCGTTGAGCAGTTGCCGGCCAAAGAGTTGGTTGTCCGCATCCGGCGAATTGCGAGTTGGACACTCATAGCCAATGGCATCCTGGGCGGGGGCGGCAAGGAATAAGCCGACGCAAAGCAAAAGGAGCGTGAGCGAATAGAGCAACACCCGCATGCCTCATCCTCCGTGATTCGGCGAAACCTCCGTCGGCCCGCTACTGTAGAACAAGGAGGCCGGTGTAAGGAAGACCAACCTGCGAACGCAAGGCGCGCCGGGGGCTTTCGCCGCAGGAAGTCACCGGGGGCTTTCGCCCCCGGCGCGCCCCGGATCAGGTCGATTTCCTTTGGCGCACCCTTGACAGCGGCCGCGCACTTCGGCTATGAGACCGGGCGGTATGGTGCGGCCTTGTATTCCTGCACGCACTCGACGAGAAGAGGTGGCGGGAGATGATGGCGAATCTGGGGCGACGGCAACGTTACCTGCTGGGCGCTATAGCCTGGCTCTCCCTGCTTGGAACGGTCAGCGCTCAGCCGGGTGCCGGTTACTACCCCGCGCAGTGGCAAAATTCACCGGCCGCGCCAGGGCCCCAGGCACGGAACCCCAACCCCGGCCCGTCGGACACGCCAGACGGTCGCGACCTACGCCCGGTCGCCGCGTGGCAGCGCGCAGCGGCCGCCGACCGCCTCAACCCGCCGGGCGTTCAACATTCCCTGGCGCACTTGCCCGCCGTCACCCGGCTCGATTCCGACGTGGCCTGGCGGCAGCGACTCCAGGCCGACGCCGCGCAGGCGGGCGGACCGGCACCCGGTTTTCCGCGGGACGCGCCGCCGCCGGTCGAGGGGCCACGCCGGGTGGCGGATCGCAAACCATTGCTGGTCGAGCCGAACTCCGTCTTTTACGACCGGCTGCCGTTCGAGGAGTTGAATAGCGAACGTTATGGCTGGGACTTCGGCCCCGTGCAGCCAGTCCTGTCCACCGGCAGCTTCTTCGCCGATTTGGCGGTCGCGCCGTTGTACTGGCTGCGCGACCCGCTCCGCACCGGCGAATGCAGCGCCGGCCAGTGCTTGCCGGGCGACCCGGTGCCGTACCTGCTGTACTTCCCCTGTCGCGACTGTTTTCGGCTCACCGTCGCGGGGCCGGCGCGGCAGTAAAAAGGGGCACAGGGACGCGCTTCCCGTGGGAGATGCACGCATGGGTCGAAGTTTGCTCGCGGCCGCACTGAGCCTGATTGTCGTAATCGCCGGCTGCGTCCAGCAACCCGTCGCCGAGTCCGTCCGCCTACCGTACCGCAATAACGAGTCGTTTATACCGCTGGACGCGGGGCCGTCGATCCTGCCCGTCAGCACGGCCGCCGCCACGCCGCCGCCCAGCACCGTCCTCCAACCCGACCGGGAAGTTCGCTATCTGACGCTGGGCGAGGCCATTGCCATCGCCCTCGAACAGGGCAATGTCGGCGCGCAGCCGTCCGCCAGTCCCGGCACGGTCAACGACAGCCTCGTCGTCAGTCCGGGCCGCGGCATCTCCGGTTCCGACAGCGTGCGCGTGTTGTCCCTCAACCCGGCCATCGCCGGCGCGGACGTCGAAGCGTCCCTGGCGAAGTTCGACGCCCGCTGGGCCAGCAGCATCGCGTGGAACACCATCGACCAGCCCATCAGCACGGCAGACCAGTTGCTGCAAGCGGGCAACACGGGTTTGACCGCCATCAACTCCCAGAACGCGGCGCTGAGCACCTCCCTGATAAAACCGCTGCCCACCGGCGGTGTCGCGGGCATCACCTTCCGCACCGATTACCAGTTCTCCAACCTGCCCAACCCGGTCAACCCGTCGTACCGCCCGGCGTTGCAGTTCCAATTCGAGCAACCCCTGCTGCGCGGCTTCGGCGTCGAAATCAACCAACTCCGCAGCTCGCACCCCGGCAGCCTGTTAACGCCGTTCGACGCGGGGGGCCGGGTCGAGGGCATCCTGCTAACGCGCATCCGCCTGGACCAGCAACGTGCCGAGTTCGAGCGCAACATACAAGCCCTCGTCTGGAACGTCGAGGCGGCGTACTGGAACCTGTACGCCCAGTACTGGAACCTGTACAGTCGCGAGGAAGCGTTGCGGCAGGCCCACGAGACCTGGCGGGTGTTGAACGCCCAGGTGGGAGCCGGCGTCGTCACGCCGGCGGACGAGGCCCAGGCCCGCGGCCAGTTCGAGCGGTTCCGCAACCAGCGGGTGCAGGCGCTGGGCGGCGTCCTGGAAGCGGAACGGCGGTTGCGTGGCCTCCTGGGCCTGGCCCGCGTCGATGCCCGCAGCGGCCAGCCGGACGACCGCCGCCTGGTGCCGGCCGACGCGCCGACGCTGGTGGCCTACCAGCCCGACTGGTACGCCGCCCTGCAAGAAGCGCTGGCGCAAAAGCCGGAATTGGTCCTGGCCCGGCAAGAGGTCAGGGCACGGCAAATGAACCTGGTCAACCAGAGGAACCAGTTGCTGCCGGACCTGCGCGTCCTGGCGACGTACAACGTCAACGGCCTCGGCTCGCGGCTGGACGGCCCCGGCGACGACAACGCCTTGCGCAGCCTGGCCCAGAACCGCTACCAGGATTGGACCCTCGGTTTGCGCATGGAAGTGCCGTTGGGTTTCCGCGATGCCCACGCCGGCACGCGCTCCGCCGAATTGGTCGTGGCCCAGGCGCTTTTGACGCTCAAGGACCAGGAGGAAAAGGTGACTCGCGTCCTGGAAGCGCAGTACCGACAGCTGTTCGAGTCCGCCGAGCGCATCCGGGTCAGCCGTGCGCAGCGGCAGGCGTACGCCGAGGAGTTGGAGCTGCGCCGGAAGGAGTTTCAGTCCGGCCGCAACGTAGCCCTGATTCTGCTGCTGGAAGCGCAACGTTTCTGGGCGGACGCCCTGACCGAGGAGTCGCGTGCCGTCGTCGATTACAACACGGCCCTGGCCGGGTTCGAGTTTGCGAAGGGGACGATCCTGCAATACGAGAACGTGGTGATCGGCGACGGGCCGCTGCCGCGCTGCGCCCGCGAGCGTGCCGTGGACCACGAGCGGGAGCGCTCGCAGGCGGTCGTGCTGCGCGAACGTGCCGCCCCGGTCCAGCACTCGTCGGGTGACACGGCCCGCTTGCCGCAGTTGCCGGTCGATCGGACCGTTTCGCTCCCCGCCTTGCTCTGGAACCGGCCGCCGGTTCCGACCGAAATCGGCCCGCCGACGGCCGCAACGCCGGTCGCGCAGCCGCACTAATGCGCGATCAAGGGGCCTCTTTTCGTAACCTTGGAAGGGTCGGCCGCACTCCAAAGAAAAAACGTAACCGTTCACTCCCCCCCCCCCCGAAGGGGGGGTTGGGGGGGTGAATTTAGGCTGTGATCGAGTACTTCACTGTTCTTAACCCCCCCCGCCCCCCCTTCGTAAGGGGGGAGAAGTTA
>JBBRLG010000077.1:0-17999 GCA_038231495.1 Gemmatales bacterium
GGCGTCCGCACCGGGCGCGCCGGGTGCTAAAGCGACCGTAGTATAGGTTGGTAAACTTACTCCGGTCGCTTACGCTCCCGGCTCGCCAGCCGTGAGCGATCTTACCGGCTCCCTATTGCGATGGTCCCCGCAACCTCTAAAATGCCTTGCAGCCCTGCGAGACCGCGCCTGCCGAACTTTCTCCCCCGGTGCTCCGTGGACAAGGCCGTCTACCCGTTGAAGAACCCGACGCAACGCAAAATCGTGGTCCTCGGCTCGACCGGTTCAATCGGCACCAACTGCCTGGACGTCGTGGCCCATCTGCCCGACCGCTTGCAAATTCTCGGCCTGAGCGCTCATTCCAGCGTCGATGTCCTGCTGCGCCAGGCCCAGCAACACCGGCCGCGCTGGGTCGCCGTTACCGACCCGGCCGCCGCCAGCCGGATCGAGCGCGCGAGCCTGCCCACCGATTGCGAATTATTCAGCGGACCAGACGCCGTCACGCGCATGGTGAGCCACGCCGACGTTGACGTGGTGGTGAGCGCCATCGTCGGCGCCGCGGGTTTGCAAGGAACCTGGGCCGCGCTCGAAGCGGGCAAAACGGTCGCCGTCGCCAACAAAGAAACGCTCGTCATGGCGGGTCCGCTGGTGACGGCACTGGCGGCCAGGCACGGCGGTCGGCTGCTGCCGGTGGACAGTGAGCATAGCGCCATTTTTCAGGCGCTGCAAGGTAGCCCGGTGGAGGCGGTCGAGCGCATCGTCCTGACGGGCAGCGGCGGTCCGTTCCGCGGCCGGACCCGTGCCGACCTGGCGAAGGTAACACCCGCCGAGGCGCTGCGGCACCCGACGTGGAAGATGGGGCCGAAGATCAGCGTCGATTCCGCCACCCTCATGAACAAGGCGTTGGAAGTCATCGAGGCGCGCTGGTTGTTCGACCTGCCGGCCGAGCGTATCGAGGTGATTATTCACCCCGAATCGGTGATCCATTCGTTCGTCGAATTCAAGGACGGCTCGGTCCTGGCCCAGCTGTCGCCGCCGGACATGCGCTTGCCGATCCAGTACGCGCTGACCTATCCGGAGCGCATCGCCGGCCCGGCGCGGAAGCTCAACTGGCGCGCGTTGTCGGCCTGGCACTTCGAACAACCCGACCACGAAACATTTCCTTCGCTACAATTAGGATACGAGGTCGCGCGCCGCGGCGGCACCTGTGGCGCGATCCTGAACGCCGCCAACGAGGCCGCAGTGCAGCGGTTCCTGGCGGGCGAGCTGGATTTCCTCGACATCCCGCGGGCCTGCCGCGCGGCGCTTGATGCACACAACTACAGTCCCACGCCGACGCTGGCCGAGCTGGCCGGCTGCGACCGCTGGGCCCGACAGGAGGTAGTCCGTTGGAACAGCCTCAGACCCCGGACCGCACGAACTTCGTGAAGCCGACCGCCACAGAGCCGACGCCCGCCGAGGACGCCGCCCCCGCCCCGGCCGTCGCACTGACGCCGATCGCCTGGCTGTCGCAGAACGCCGTTTACCTCGTGGTGTTTGCCGTCCTGATCGGCGTGACCTACTACTACCTCGACCTGGAAGGTTTGTTCAAGGTCGCGGTCGTCATCCTGGGTTTGGGCTTCGTCGTTTTCTTCCACGAACTCGGGCATTTCCTCGCGGCCAAGTGGTGCGACGTTCACATCCAGACGTTTAGCATCGGCTTCGGCCCTGCGATCCCCGGTTGCAGCTTTCGCCGGGGCGAAACGCTATACAAGCTCGCGATCCTGCCGTTGGGCGGCTACGTCGCGATGGTGGGCGAAGGCTCGGAGGCCGACGAGAATGAGGATTACCCGCGGTCGTTCAAGAACAAGTCGGTCGGCCAGCGGATGATTATCATTTCCTCCGGCGTCGTCATGAACATGATCCTCGGCTGCATCTGCTTCGTCGTCGTGTTCTATTTCCACGGCGTCGAACGGCCCAAGGCGATCGTGCATTCGATCGAACCCGCCTCACCTGCCTGGACCGCCGGGGTCCACAGCGGCGACCGCATCAGCAACATCGACGGCAAAGCGAACCCCACTTTCGACGACTTGCGTCTTGCCGTCGGCAGCTCGTGGCACAGTTCCGTGATCCCCTTCCAGTTCACCGCGCGCTACGGCGACCGCCCGGTCCTGGCCGTAAACCTGCAACCCCGCAAAGAAGAGATGGACGACCTGCCGGTGATCGGCGTGGGTTCGTCGGAGAAACTCCAACTGCGGATTGCCAAGACGCGGCTGGACTTTGAACTCCCGGTGGTATTCGGCAGTGCCGCGGCCCGCGCGCGGGTGGTGACGCTCCAACCGGGCGAGGTGGTGGTCAAGGCAACGGCGGCTGGTGCGACCGACACCCTGACGCCGTTGCCGGGTGAGGACGGGGTCCGGTGGGACAAATTCTGCGCCTGGCTGGGTGAAAGGGTCACGACCCCGATCGAACTCCAGGTCGCCGGTAAATCCCAGGGCGTCCTCGGGCCGCCCCATGCCGTCACCCTGTCGGTGGAAGGTTTCCAGTTCGGCGACCACATCGTCGGCACGACCGCCGTGGACCAAACGAGCGGCGCTTACGACCCGCTGCGCGTCGAGGCCTTGCCGCTGGACCCCGAGGACGAAACGAAAGAGCGCTGCGACCTGTTCGTCTTTTACAAGCGGTTGCGCCGCCTGGCGGGCCGGCCGGTAGTCATCCAGGTGCGCCGTGAAAACCCGCCGGAAGGCTCTGCTCCCGTCAACCTGCTCGTGCCGCCGGCCTACACGCCGGTGACCGGCATGCACATGGACATGGGCCGCGTCGCCGGCGTCCGGGCCAACTCGCCCGCCGCCCGCGCCAAGCTGCAAGAAGGCGACGTCATTACCCGCGTCGAATTGACCGGGCGGCTTTCCGACGCTGGGGCGCTCGTCGTCCCCGGCCCGGTGTGTTTTGAATTTGCCCGCTTCGACCCCGTCCGCCTTCCCTACGACCTGAATCAAAGTGCCGGGGCGCTGCGCGGCAAGAAAACCGCCCGGCTCACCGTTTTGCGGTCCAACCCGAACGGCCAGGAGGCGAACGGCGAGGACAAGCACAAGGCCAGCATCCCCGTCGTGCTCGACCCCGTGGAGTGGGACGAAACGTGGGACGACAATTTCGAGCCGCCGACGAAAGCGGCGTCGCCGCTCTCGATCCCGCAACTCGGCGTTGCCTACTGGGTCAACTGCACCGTGGCCGGCGTCGATCCCGATTCGCCCGCGGACAAGGCCGGCATCAAGGCCGGCGACCGCATCGCGGAGCTGCGCTTTCGCATTGCCGAGAAGAAGTTGAACGCCGACAAGGTAAACTGGAGCGACTATCAGAAACTGGAGTCCACCCGCGCCAACGGCCGCACCGAATACGACCAGTGGGCCTTTGTCAGCTTCGTGATGCAAGGCCTTGGTTATCTCGACCGCCCGACGTTGGGCTTCAAGGTCGTGCGCGACGGCAAACCGCTCAAGGGCGAGGACGGCAAGGACCTGGACGTGATTGTGGAAACCCGGTACGACCCGACCTGGCCGTCCGAAAACCTTGGCCTCCCTTTCCTCGCGGACACGAAGTTGGAAAAGGCAACCTCGGTCCTGGACGCGCTGGCCCTGGGGTGGAAGGAAACGATCACCGTCACGTCCCACATTTGTCTGAGCCTGCGCAACGTGGTCACGAACCGGGTCAACGCCAAGAAGAGTTTCGGCGGCCCCATCACGATAGCCCAGGCGGCGTACAACAACGCGGAGGATCCCTACCGCTTGCTGTTGTTCCTGGGGATGATCAGCATTAACCTGGCCATCCTGAATTCCTTGCCCATTCCCGTGCTGGACGGCGGCCACATGGTGTTGTTGGTGTACGAGAAGATTCGGGGCAAACCGCCGTCCGACACCTGGCGGGCGGTCCTGACGTACGCGGGCCTGGTCATCCTTTTGCTGTTGATGGTGTTGGCGACGTTCCTGGACGTGACGCGGATTTTCAAATGGTTGCAGTAACCCCCGGTCCGGAGGTGCGGTCATGACACGCCCAATATCCGAGCGGCCGGCTCCCGTCGCGGCCAACGCGGCGCTGACGTGGGGCTGGCAGGTGGCGTTGTTCGTGTGGTTGTCGTCGTTCGTGTTTCTGTGCCTTAACGACCTGCTCGCGTGCGTTTTCAAACTGGTGAGCCACCTGGCCGGTTGACCGGGTGACACAGCCTACTTAGTCCCGCACGACCGCGCACTCGTCGGCGGTGAGCACCAAGAGGAGGACCAAACATGACCACCGTAACCATCGAAGAAGCCCAGGCCAAATTGCCGGAGTTAATCGAGCATCTGGCGACGGGTGAAGTACTGATAATTACCCGCAACCAACAACCGATTGCTCGCCTGCTGGCCGAGGCGAAGCCAAAACGCCGCCCTCGCAAGGCAGGCAGTGCCAAAGGGCTGCTCACCATCATGGCCGACGACGATGAACACCTGAAGGATTTTGCGGAGTACCTGGAATGAGGCTGCTACTCGACACGCACACGTTTCTCTGGTTCGTTCTCGACGATCCGCAATTGCGTTCGACGGCCCGAAGCCTCATTGAAGACCCGGCGAACGAGGTCGAGGTCAGCCCGGCGAGCTAGTGGGAGATCGCCATCAAGATCAAACTCGGCAAATAGGCCCTGCCGCAACCTTACCAGGCGTTCATGGAAACGCAGATTGCGTAGAATGATTTCCACATTCTGCCCATCGAACCCAGGCACACCGCTTTGCTCACCACGATGCCGCTGTACCACAAAGACCCTTTCGACCGGCTGATCGTTGCCCAGGCGATCTCGGAAGGCATTTCCGTCCTAAGCGTCAATGCCCAGCTCGACCCCTACGGCGTCACTCGCCTTTGGTAAACCATGACCAGCTACACCCAGTTGCTGGGACGAACGACGGGTCGAATTAGCACTACAGCGAGGGTTGCTCGAAACAGCCTGAAAAACAAGGGCTGTCATGTTGGCACCCAACCCACTTTTGCCTAGAAATTAGGCTCTTTTTCCAAGACCCGCGCTGGAGTGCTAGTAAATCGGGAAACGGCATCCCGGTCAATTCGTTCCAGCCTGGACGCCCGCGGTGGAACGCATCCGCCCGACGGCCCCGCATGTCCGGCCACGGCGCCCCCTGTCCGGCCCGTTTTCGTCCCATCGACCCCTCGGGAGGGTTTGGCAGTCCGGTGGAACGAATCTGCAGCCGCGCCCCCGATTCCCCGCTTTCGCAACTTCGTCCTTGCACCTTCGGTCGGCTCCGTCAAGAATAGGAGACTCGTGAGGGCCGGCCGATGGATCCCGTGCGGCGCATCCCGTGCAACTGGTGTCAGAGCCAAAGTCTGGAGGACGCCACGTCCTGCCGGAGTTGCGGGGCGCCGCTCGACGTCCGCGACCTGATCAGTGACTCGGGCTGGTGCGAGGCCCCGCACCTGCAGAACCGGACCCGGATCTACTTCGGCAACAGCACCTGCCAGGTCGAGGGCCAGATCGTGCCGGTGGCCGAGATGAGCCTCGCGGCGGGCGACGCCGTCTTCTTCGAGCACCACGTCCTGCTCTGGAAGGACCAGACGGTTCCCCTGACGACGAAGGCCACGCCGGGGGGCATCAAGCGACAGCTGGCCGGCATGCCGTTTATCGTCACCATCGCCACCGGGCCGGGCCGGATCGCCTTCTCGCGCGACGCCACCGGCGAACTGGTCGTCCTGCCGCTGCACCCCGGCATGGAACTGGACGTCCGCGGTCACGCCTTCCTGCTGGCGTCGCACCACGTCCGCTATTCGTTCGTCCGCGTCAAGGGCCTGTGCAACATCCTGTTCGGCGGCCAGGGCATGTACATGGACCGCTTCGTGACCACCGATCGATCGGGGTTGCTGCTCCTGCACGGCTTCGGGAACGTCTTCCAGCGCGTCCTGAAACCGGGCGAGAGCATCCAGGTCGAGCCGGGCGGGTTCCTCTACAAGGACGCCTCGGTGACCATGGACGTCGAAATGTTGAGACTGTCGAGCGGCTTCTTCGGGGTCCCGGTCATGAACCTCGTCCGCCTGACCGGACCGGGCCGGGTCGGCATCCAGTCAATGTACCACCACCACGAAACGGAGTGACGGGAGCCCGGCCATGACCAACCCCGCCTGCCCCTGGTGCGGGGCCCCCGGCGACGGCGCCAGTCTGAGTTGTCGCGCCTGCGGGGCCGCCTGGGCCAGCCCGCCGAACCCGACGGACTCCGGCTGGTGCGAGGTTCCCCCCATCCCCGACATGGCGCGGATCGAGTTCGGCCGGTCCACGTGCCAGGTCGAAGGGACGTTCGTCCCGGTGGCCGACATGCGCCTGGAGGCTGGCGACGGCGTCTACTTCGCCCAACAGTCCCTGCTCTGGAAGGAGCCGGCCGTCGCCATTTCCCGAATGCCCCTCCGCGGCGCCTGGCGGCGCCTGTTCGCCGGCCTGCCGCTGGTCATGGCCCAGGCGCACGGGCCGGGCCACGCGGCATTTTCCCAGGACGCCCCAGGGGAGATGATCGCCGTCCCGCTCGAACACGGCCGGTCGCTCGACGTCCGCCCGCACGCCTTCCTGGTCGCCAGCCTCGCCGTCCATTACGACTGGTTCTGGACCGGCCTGTGGTTCTCGACGCGGTGGGGCGGTATCTACTACCCCGTCGGCAGGATCATGGACCGTTTCACGGCCGGGACGGCGCCGGGGCTGCTCGTCCTGCACGCGGCCGGCAACGTGTTCCTCCGTCACCTGGAGGACGGCGAGGCCCTGCTGGTGAAGCCGGCAGCCTTGCTGTTCAAGGACTCCTCCGTCCGGATGCGACTGCACGTCGAGCAGGTCGGACAGGCGGGGCTGACTTCCTTCTGGGGGAGTATCCTGGCGCCCCGCCGCTGCGTCTGGCTGCGGATGACCGGCCCCGGACGGGTGGCCATCCAGTCGGCCTACCAGCACCTGGAGGACGACGGCGGTGCGGTGTCTCGCAGTTCGCCGTCAACCTCGCAAGATGTGTAGGCCGAGAACGCGGCGTGGCCGTCGGGCCGTGGATCCGCCCGACGCTCCCGTCGCCGACTCACCCCAGCGCGTGCTGTTTCAGGAACGCCTCCGACCGACGTCCGACCTCGTCGTAGGCCACGTCCTCGACGTGGGTCGAGATCGTCCAGGCGTGACCGAACGGGTCGGTGACGGTGCCGGAGCGGTCGCCGTAGAACTGATTCTGCACCGGCTTGATCGCCGTGGCCCCGGCGGCGACGAGCCAGGTGGTCAAGAGGATGCGCAACCGCGCGACGAGGCGGCGGCTGAGCGGGCCGAAGCGGGACACCGTAGACCGGGTGGCGAAGTATCTGCGGCGGAACCGGCACCCCAGGAAGGCGGGTGCTGGGGGTGGCCTTCCGGCGTGCGACGGTGGAACAGGCGTTCCGGCTGGTGAAGGGGGAGGCGGGGCTGACCCACTACGAAGGGAGGCAGTACGCCGGGCTAGTCCGGCACCTGACGCTGGCCCTGGTGGTGATGGCCTTCGTGTCGATCCACACCGACCGGCTGCGGGGGGGAAACCCGGACCTGACGCGGGAGCAGGTGTGCCGGGCTTTGAACGTTCGGTGCGCCGCCGTGTTGCGGCGGCGGCGGGGGACGACGGACGTGGAACAGGTCGGGGAGGTGATCCGGTATCACCAGCGCCGGAACGCCGAGGCAACCCGCTCCCACAAGAAAGGGTGGCATAGGTCGATCATCAACCTCTCACCGTAACACGCGCTGTAGTGTTAGTTCCCCGACCGCCCTTCGCCCGGCAACGGCAGGCGTCAAAAACAGCAGCCGTTGACCGCGCGACGCGGCACGAGATGAACCCTGGCAGTGACGGGTGGGAAAGACGCAGCCGTCTCGTTTCGTCTTCCGGCCCGGCGCAGGGGAGAAAGGTGGCGCAGTCGCTCCCCGGGGTCCAGCCCCCTTCATTATTTGATATGTAAACGACTTGGGAAGCGAGTGTCAAGGATTTTCCGCGAGAATCAGGGGCGGAATAAGCTTCGCTTGCACCGACGATTTCATCACTTTTCGTCAGGGAGGGGTGCGTACGCTGGCGTTTCGGCCAGGGGAGTGCCGTCAAGAATCTGGACCGTGCCATTTGCGCTAGCGACGAGCCGGCCCCCGTCAGGGCTGAATGCGACGCTAAAAAC
The DNA here is from genome assembly GCA_038231495.1 of Gemmatales bacterium. Classification (GTDB taxonomy): domain Bacteria; phylum Planctomycetota; class Planctomycetia; order Gemmatales; family Gemmataceae; genus JBBRLG01. Next base: position 8,134 of record JBBRLG010000077.1, read on the forward strand.
AGAGCCTTTAATGTCCGGCATTGTCCAGACTTCCTGTCCGGTGCCCACGTCCCACATGGTAACTTCGCCGATCGTCTTGCCACCGGAGCCCACGAGTCGTCGGCCGTTAGGACTGAACTGGACGGCATAAAGGCATTGCGTATGGCACGGTAGGTTCCAAACGACATCCCACGTCTCAACATCCCACACTCGAACTTGAGCCTTCGCTGGAGAAGATACGCCGTTTCCCCCCACCGCAGCCAACCGTTTGCTGTCGGGGCTAAACACTACCCCATAGATCTCATCGGGAACATCGTCGGCTGCGAAAACGCGCTTACCCGATACTACATCCCAGACTAGTAATCGGTAGTCGTGAAATCGAACCGACCCCGCGGCAAGCAGTCGACCGTCTGGGCTGAACGCAACACACGACACCCCATAATCATTGGGTCTTTCGTTACTGGCTCCGAGCTTGTGGACGAGTTTGCCAGTCGTGACTTCCCACATATTGACCGCTGATTTCGATCCCGTTGCTTTGGCAACAAGTTTGCAATCCGGACTGAATGCGCATCCCCAAAGATCGGCAGTTTTGATTACTTCCCCTTCGAGGGACAATTTCACTTGGCCAGTCGATACATCGGTGACATTCACCGAACCGGAGTTCGACGTAGCTGGAATACCCGCAATGCAGGCGCCGTCTGGAGACCATGCGGGCCGCCCGGATTTGCCTGGCCCCGGTAGGCTCTTCAGCACCTCTCCGGACCGTGCATCCCAAATCACTGTTGAATTTGAATTTGCGGCCATCACCCGGTGACCGTCGGAGTCGAACGCCAAGGCGGTGGACATATATCCCCCTCGATCTACCATCTTTGGGGCAGATAGCACTTTCGACGTGTGGTGCAAAATCTCCCAAAGCAAAACGGAGCGGTGTTCACCTGCCGAGGCGATCCACAGATTGTCTGAACCAATAGCCACTCCTCGCGTACCGTCCCCTGTATTGAATGTGTTAATTTCCCTGCCAGTAGCCATGTCCCAAATCCGGACGGTATGGTCGAGTTTGGAGGCCGTAGCCAAAAAGGTTCCGTCCGCACTGATCGCCACTTGACTAACGTCTCCAGAATGTTTCATTACACGCTCAGCGACTTCTCCCCACAGCCTCCAGACCGTGACGCTAGACGTTGCTGGTCCTAGTGATCCTTGGCCGCGTGCGGCCCACGAATAGGCGGCAATAAGGACGTCGCCATCGGGACTGAAGGCGACAGCACTAGTTAGCACCTCGTCATGTTTCACATCTGGGGCAAGAATGATTGGGGTTGAAAGAACCTTACCCGTCCGCGGATCCCAGACGCGGAAGTCGCCTTTAGCGGCGCTTGCGATCCGCAGACCATTGGGGGTAAACGCGACATCGTTCACGATGTCTTTATGTTCTCTGAATATTTGGAATGTCTGACCCGTCGAAAAATTCCAGATGCGGACGGTCGTGTCTTCGGAACTACTGGCCACAAGGTTGTTGTCTGAACAAAAGACCGCGCGTGTCACGCGCGCCGTATGACCGTCCAAAGTCCGCAACTCTTTTCCCGTGGTCGTGTCCCAAATCCTTACGGTGGCGTCGGCGCTGCCGGAAACCAAATGCTTCCCGTCTGGACTGAAGGCGACACTCGTCACCACGTCTGAGTGACCCGTCAGCGTAAAGACTTCCTTACCGGATACCACGTCCCAAAGCTTGATCGTGCAATCGTTGCTGCCCGAAGCGAGCAGTTTGTCGTCCGGACTAAAGGCCACCGCCACGACCGTCTTCGTGTGGCCTAAGAGGCGAGACTGTTCGCCGTGATGCTTTCGCCACAGGTGATACCACTCCCAATCGCGGAAGTCTTCTGCCCCCACTTCGTTCGGGATTAAATGGCGGAGCAGTTGAATGACACGGCCCGAATTTTTGTCCTTCTCAGCCTGCATGACGAGGGGCATGGTGGCCGTGTACAGGTACCGGCGTGCTTCCCCCTCCGCCTTACGGGCGCGGGTGCGTTGAGCCTCGGCCTCGGTCTTCTCGATCTCCAATTGTTCGGACGTGTTCTTGAGATCAGAATTGGCAATTCCCAATTGGTCATTGGCAGCCGTGAGTTGGATGCCATAAACCAGGCCGACGACAACGCCGACAAGTGCCATAGCGGCCACGGCGCCGACTCCCGCTAAGGCCGCCTGCGCCGGCCGCCGGCGCACCCACCGCACGGCCCTCTCGACCGCCCCCACGTCCCGGCCCTTGATTGGCATTCCTTCAAGGAACGATTCCAGGTCTTCCGCCAAAGCCTCCGCCGTGCGGTACCGCTGCTGCGGGTTCTTGCTGAGGCATTTCAGACAAATGATCCCCAGGTCGCGCGGCACGCCCGGCCGCACCTTGCCGGGCGGCACCGGCTCCTTGAACTGTACCAGCAACAGGGTGTCCAGCAACGTCTCGCCCCGCAACGGCGGCCTCCCCGTCAGGCACTCGTACAGGACCGCGCCCAGCGCGTACACGTCCGTCGCCCACGTCAGTTCCCGGTTGCGGCCCGCGGCCTGCTCCGGCGCCATGTAATTCGCCGTGCCGATGATGATCCCCGAAACCGTCGGCACCCCTTCGCCGCCCAGGCGCTTCGCCAGGCCGAAATCCGCGACGTGTGCCACCCCCTGCGCGTCGAGAAGGACGTTGCCCGGCTTCAGGTCGCGGTGCAGGACGCCGCGCTGGTGCGCGTGATGCACCGCCCGCGCCACCGTCGCCAGCAGCGCCGCCGCAGCCTTCGGGTTGGCGGTGTAGGGGTCCATCCGGTGTTGGAGGCTCGGCCCGTCAATCAGCTTCATGCTGAAGAAGCACTGGCCCTCGTGCTCGCCGACCTCGTGGATCGGCACGATGTTCGGATGGTCGAGGCTCGCGGCATTCTCCGCCTCGGTGCGGAAGCGCTGGACCTCGGAGGTCGTGGCCAGCTGGCCGGCCAGGATCATCTTTACTGCAACGTAGCGCTTGAGGCTGACCTGCCACGCCCGGTAGACCACGCCCATGCCGCCGCGACCCAGTTCGTCCAGCAGTTCGTAATCGCCGAAATAGCGCACCACCCGCGCCGGCGGCGGCCGGCTTGGCGCGGCCGCGTCCACGGTGGCTGCGCCCGAACCGTTGCTAATAGGCACAACAGGGCGCGGCGATTCTCCCGCTGCTGAGGGGCCGTCCGCGATAGGGACAAGGCCCAATTCGGGGAAGCGGTCGCGGTACTCGTCGGCGCGCACGACCTGACCGCGGGCGCGGCGGCAATCGGCGTCCAGCGCGATCAACTCGCGGAGCAGGGCTTGCCTTTCGGCACCTTCCCAGCCGTCCGCGAAGTCCTCGATCCGCGGTGGCGTCGGCCCCTGCCAGGCCTTCTCGAAGCGGTTACACACCGCGTCCAACCTGCGGGCGGCGTCGGGGGACAGGTCGCCGCTGTTCGTCGGGGTTTGGCCGCTCATGATTGCACTTCACCTTCCCAGATGTCGCGGATCAACTGTAGCTTGCGCTTGATCGACCGCGGGTTGTAGCCGAACTTCGCCGCGACTTCCTCCACGCTATAGCCCTCCATCCGCGCGACCGCGATGGCCTCCAGCTCGCTGTTGCCGAGGCGGCGCAACAGGTGCTGGCACTGTTCGGCCATCTGCGCCGCCATCTCGGCCGTCGGCTCCCGGCTCAGGAGCTGTTCGAGGGCCGCGGCCTCCTCCGCCGCCGACACGGGCGCGGCACCGCCGCCCCGTTTCTGGCGCGTCTCGTCGCGCACCAGGTGAGCAGCTTTGCGAGCGGTGATGACCGCCAACAGCCGCCACAGACTGTCGCGGTCGAGCAGCTGCGGGAAATGGCCGTCGCCGGCATCACGACAAAAGCTGCCAAAGGCGCTGAGGGCCACGTCCTCCTCGTCGGCGGCGCGGCGGGGCACGCCGCGGAGCTTGAGCCGGGCCAGGCCCACCAGTCGCTGGAAATAGTGTTCCCAGAGCTGTTGCGCGGCGGCCGGGTCGCCCGCCTGGAGTTTGCCGAGCCAGCGCGTGATGGAACCGTCGGACGCCATCGGTCGGCCTCCTCCGCCTGGGGTCCATGAGGGAAGGGATGCCGTCGATTCTAACGGATCGCAGCGCGAATAAGCAACAGCGCGGGTAGAAATAGCAGCCTCCGGCACGGCACCCGACCTTTTCGAGAAACACTTGCAAGGCGGCGGCCGCGCGTTTGGCAGCATACGACGACTCCGCGGCGCACCCGAAGGGTAATGCCCGTTCCCGTCCACCAGGGGACATGCGTGAGGAAATAATATTGCCGTCCCTTTTTTGTGTCCCCTGGAAGGGACAAACGGGCATTGTGCTGACAGAGCGAAGGACGGCAGACAAAAACCAACCGACTCCCGGTTCGGCATCTCCTCAAGCCGTCTTCCTTCCGGAGTGATCCCATGTTGACCTCGAAGACTCTGGTCGTGCGTCGTGAAATGGTCCGAAGCTCCGTGGTCGCGGCCGGACGTGAGGGAAACATGCGACCGGGCGCGTCCTGGTCGCGGTTTTTCAACGCCCTGATGTTGGCATTGGCCGCCGCCCATGCGTAACCACCTGGCGCGGACGATCCGATCTTCGCGGCCCTCGGAAGGTGAACGACGATGAGCGACGTGCCCACCGAGTCTGAGGTCCGTTGGCGTCAGCTGCAAGAACTGCTGCTGGGCCACTTGAATGCGGCGGTCATTCCGGCGTGGCCCGGTGCGGACTCGCTGACCTTGGAAGAAGTGTTGTTCGCCTATCCGCCGGCCGCCGCAGCCGGCCGGGTTCCCGGCTATGAGCAACTGCTGGCCGAACGTCCGGACCTGGAACGACAACTGATCGCCTTCTTCACGGCAGCACGGATGCGCAGACAATGAGTGTCAGGAAAACTGCACCGTCTCTTTGGCCGGGAGGGTTTTCGTTGGCAAGGGTGGCGTTTTTCTTGGCAAGGGTGGAGTGTTGGCAAGGGTGGAAAAGTGGTTTACGGCTGGCTTAAGCCGAAGTGAACAAACGGGTTGAGGCAATTGGAGCGGGAAGTACTTTGCGGCAAGGCGGGCACCCTTGCCATAGCGCACAATGTTGGCAAGGGTGGGTCGGGCTACCTTCCGAGCGGGACAAAAGGGCCGCGAACCGTTGTACGAAACGGTTCGCGGCCTCATTGATTTTACAGGCGCGGTGCCTTGGGCTTGATTGGCGCTTCAAAAGCGTTGGCACCTTTCACCTTCATCTTGCGCTGGTACACCCGGTCGCCACAGGTGACGAACAGCGTGTCGAAGTTGGCGCGACCGAAGCACAGGTTGGAAATCTTGCCGTTCGGCGTCGGTAGGATGCAATTAACGCGGCCGGCCTGGTCGCAAACCTGAATGCCCAGGCGCGTCGCCACGTAGAGCCGGCCGTCGCGGTCCACCCGCATGCCGTCGGCGCCGCTGTCGTCCGCCGTGTCGGGGACGTGCAGGTGGAAATAACGCTGCTTGTCGGCCAGCGAGCCGTCGGATTGAACCCGATAGCTGTACACCCAGTGCGACGCCGTGTCCGCGACGTACAACAGCGTCTGGTCCGGCGATAGCGTGATGCCGTTGGAAAACTTCAACCCCGTATCGACGACCTTCTTTTCGCCGGTGGGACTGACGTACCACACCTTGCTCGGCTGCTTGCCGTCCCAGCCGGGATGTGTCACATAAAGGCCGCCGTCGTGGCGAACCACGATGTCGTTGCCGCGGAAACCGTCGGCGATCACCTTCGCCTTGCCGTCGGCGTCGTAGGCGAGTATCTGTTCCACGCCGCTGGCGACCGCGTACAAGTGGCCGTCGGGACCGAACGCCTGGCCGTCGCCTTTCTTCGAGTCCGCGATGAACACGGTCACCTTGCCGTCCAGGGCGACCTTGTAAGTCTTGCTCTCGGGCACGTCGTTGAAGAATACCTCGCCCTTGGCGTTGACCGCGGCGCCTTCGGTGAACTTGTAGCCGTCGGCGACGAGTTTCCAGCCCTCGTCCGGCAGCAGGATTTCCTGCAATTGCGACGAGCCTTTGCCTGCCTTCACCGGGGCCGGGTAATCCTTCCACAGCCAACGCATCGCGTCGGCGAAAACCTTTGTACCGTGCTCGCCGTTGTGGCCGCCGGTGCCCCAGGCGTGATTGACCTCGTAGCCGGCAAAGGTCAGGGCGCGTTCCATCTCCTGGTTGGCCATCCACCAGTCGCCGCCGTAAATGTTCTGGTCACTGCTGCCGTCCTGCAGAAAGACGCGCAGCGGCTTGGGTTCGACCTTGCGAATCAACGTCGGATAGACGTTGCCGCCGCGCAGCCCGACGTACGTTCCAATCGCGCTGAACACGCGCCGGAAGGCGTCGGGCCGCTCCCAGGCCGCGGTGAAGGCGGCGATCGCGCCGCTGCTGGAACCGCCGATGCCGCGGTCGTTGCCGTCCTTCGACAACTTGAGCGCCCGTCCGTCCGCCGCGGTCTTGGTTTCGACTTCGGGCAGCAGTTCTTCCAACAGGAAGCGCGCGTAGGCGTCGCCGAGGCCGTCGTATTCGTAGCTGCGGTTGAAGCGCGGCAACGCCTGGTCGGAAGGCGCTTTCACCACGCCGGACGTGACGAACACGCCGATGACGACCGGCATTTCTTTCTTGTGAATGAGTTCGTCGAAGACGGCCGGCGCGTTGAACTGAACGCCGTCCTGGTTGACGTACACGCAGGCCGGCGTTTTCGGGTCGTACTGTTTCGGCACATAAATCCAATAGTCGCGCACCGTGCCGGGGAAAAGCTTGCTCTTGTCGAAGGTGTATTTCTTGACCTCGCCCTTGGGCACGTCGGCCGGTTTGGGGTCGTCGGCCCGCAGCCCGGCGGCAGGGGCGAGGACGAAGAGGGTCACGAAACACGGCAGAAACAGTCGTCGGGAGAAACGCATGGTTGGAATCCTGTCGTCGTCCAAGCAGTTAACCGCAGAGGCACAGAGAAGAAAATCCGAAATCCGAAATCCGAAATACTGCCCTCTGTTATCGGATTTGGTGCTTGGAATTTTGGATTTCGGATTTCGGATTTCGGATTTTCTTATTAAGCTCCGGCCCGGCCGATGCACACCAGGGTGACGTCGTCGTGCTGGCTAAGCCCCGCGGCGTGGTCCTTCACGGCCTGAAGGAGTCGGTGCCCGGTCTCGCGCGGCGACAAAGGCTCACCCTTGAGGAACGCTTCGATCCCCTTCGCTCCGAACTGGCGGCCTTGCGCGTCCATCGCCTCGGTGACGCCATCGCTGAAAAGCAACAGGCGGTCGCCCGGCTGCAACTCGACCTGGCAGCAACCGTACGCCTGACCGTCGAAGACACCGATCGGCGGTCCCGCGACCGCTTTGGGGGCGGCTTCTTCCACCACCCTCGTGGCGTGACGCGCGAGCAGCGGCGACGGATGGCCGGCATTCACCAGCGTGGCCGTGTGCGCCAGCGGGTCGAGCACCAGGGCGATCAGCGTCACGTACTGGTCCTCCATCGCCGCCAGATTGATGAGGGTGTTGAGCTTGCCCACCGCGATCGCCGGATCAAGTTCGTGGACCACGCAGGCCCGCGCCTCGACGCTGAATTTGACCATGACCAGGGCCGCCGCCACGCCCTTGCCGGCCACGTCGCCCAGGAGGACGGCCAGCCGCCCGTCGGGCAAGGGAATGAAATCGTAATAATCGCCACCGATTTCCTGGGCCGTTTCGTTGTAGGCGAAAAACTCGTAGCCGGGCACGTCGGGAAGTTTATGCGGCAAGAGCGCCCGCTGTACGTCGCGGGCCAGATCCAGGTCGCGCACCCGACGCTGATTGAGCAGCGATTCCTGGTACAGGCGGGCGTTGTTCAAGGCGACCGACGCCTGGCTGGCGACTCCCAGGAGCAGGTCCAAGTCTTCGCGGGTGAACTTCTTGTTGGCCCCCTCGCGGTCCAGTTGGACGGCTCCCAACGGTCGGCCATCCTGCGACCACAGCGGCGCGCACATCAACGAGCGCACCGGCAACCCGCTGATGCTCGCACTGTCGGGGAATTGCACGCCCAGGTCGTCGCCGAGGATCGCCTGCATTTTGGCCAAACACTGCCGCACGACGCCGGTGCTGAACAGGGCGTGCGGCTCGTTGCCGCCCCGCCGCGTCTTGGCAACCCGCAAAACCAACTCCCCGGAAATCTCGTCGCACAAGATGATGAAGCCGCGGTCGGCATGCTGAAAGAGTTCGAGCAGGCGGTCGATGATCCGCGGCAACAGCACGTCGATTTCCGGAGTTTTGCTCAGGCTGTTGCTGATTTCCAGCAGCACGCGGAGCTTGTCGGCGGGTTGGACGTAAAAGGAACTATCGTCGCTGTCGTGGTCGATGGACTCCTTGACGGTGAAAGTGGAATCCGGCTCGTCGTGGAAGGTACAGAGGAAGTTGCAGATGCGAATGGTGTCGTTGTTGCGGAGCGGGAAGGGTTTCAGGACGGGGGTCTGCCGTTCGTTGACGAAGGTGCCGTTGTGGCTTGCCTTGCCCCGGCCGTCGCCGTCCTCGATGAAATACTGGCCCCCGTCGCGCGAGATGACGGCGTGCTTACGGCTGACGCTGTTGCTGGTGTCGGCGACGGTTTCCAGGCGGAGCATGGTTTCGGTGATGACAATTTCGCACCGGGAATCCCGGCCGAGGGCAATACGGTTGCCGGGCAGGGGCAGCAGCAACCCCTGTTCGGCTCCGCTGAGAAGGAGGAGGTGAGCCATGCGATCGTCTCCGGCACAAAGGTCGGGGGGCAAAGGACCGCGTCGTCCGGTGGGGCAAGGGGGCGCACCCGCTTGTAAGTCCACCTCGCCAGGACGAAATCCACTTTAACGGATCGTCGAGCGGCACGCCAGCACTATTCCTTTCGCTGCCAGATTCGACCCTTGCCACGCCAAGCGCCTGTGGCAAGGGTCGCCCTGACTCCGCCGCCAGGCGTTGCATTGCGGTTTCCGGAAAGCTTTATTGTTACAGCAGTTGCTTCACTTCGTGTACGCCGATTCGGGCATGGATCAAAAGCCGCAAGCACGAGGCAACAGGTGGAATTCGTTTCATTCACACTGCCACACACCCCCCCGAACGAATTTCCCAAGGTGGAACTTATGGCCGGGCAAAGACTTAAAGCATTCGTTCCGCATGACGCCCTAGCGCCACGTCCTTGAACAACGGTTGCTTCCTTTGCCACCCGAGTTTGAACCATGCCCCGATTCGACCCTTGCCAAAGGGCAGGCTTGCCACCAAAAAGGCGACCCTTGCCAACGGAAAACCGAGGGCTGGGATTCGACGTGGCTTTCGGGAGGCACGACGCGCAGGGAGACACCAGCGCCCGAAGCGGGTGACCTCTTCGCGCCGGCTATTGCAAGAACGGTCGCCTTCGGAACCCATCCCAGGGTATCATGGAGTCCGGGACCGCCAGGCTTCGACATTTGGTAAGGAGCGCAGCATGACCACGCGTGTTCAAGCGGTTTATGAAAACGGGGTGCTCCGACCCCTTGAGCCGCTCAACCTTGCTGAGAACGAGCGCGTTTCGGTCACCCTCGGCGACCCGGAGGCGCTGACCGGCTAGTCGGTGCCAACCCCTGCCGAAGCGGAGCTAACCGAAGGCGAGTTTGACCAGCTGCTGGACGAACTGGCTTCGGGACCGGCCCTGGTAAACCTACCTGCTGATTTCTCCCGTGTGGACGTTTACATGGATCACGATTGATGCGGATTCTTGCCGACACCGGCATTCTGCTCCGGCGACACCGGGCGTACTAACACTACAGCGCAGCGAAGCGTCTAAGCTTTCTTGGTCGTTTCTTTCGAGACTTCGTGGCGGCCGCGTTGCGTTGTTGATGGTAGAGGAGGAGGTCTTCCAGACACGCCGTTTCGCTGGTGGCTCGTTGCCGGCTCA
>JBBRLG010000078.1:0-17502 GCA_038231495.1 Gemmatales bacterium
GGGTCAGCTGCCTCGTCAAAGAAAGGACCAAAGCGGCGTCGAGCCGCCGCACTCCAAAGAGCCGCCGGCATTCCCAAGGTAACGAAAACAGCTCCCTTGCTCCCGCACGAGGTGCCAGTTACTCCGGCCGTTCGCGCACGCTGTATTCCAGCTTCCAGCGCTGCTTGCCGTCGCGGCTGAGGCACCACACTTCCAGCGTCCCGACCTCGGTGATCTTCGTGTGCAAGTGAACGGGCACCATCTGGCCTTCGCGGCTCGGGGCTTCCAGCGTGGTGTGCAGCGGGCTTAGCTCCTCGATCTCGCCTTCCCAGTCTTCGACCAGGGTGCCCACGGTGTCGTTGCGGCGCGTGCTTGAGCTGAGGAAGCGGAACTCCGCCGGTGCGCCGATCACCAGGCCGAATTCCTGGCCCGGCACGTCCGTCTCGGTGCCCTCTTCCATGCCCTGCGGCGCGACGCACAACGCCTTGAGCGGCGGCGGACTGCCCGGCACCGCGGGCAACGACGTTTCGATGCCGACGTAGTACACGCGGGCCGTACCGCCGCGGATGCGCACGCCCTGGCCGCGACGCACCAGGCCGTAGTAGGCGGCACCGCGCGCCACTGCCCGGTCGAGGTCCGCGGTGGGCAATTCCTTGATGGAAGTGGAACCCTTTTGCCAGTGGTTCAGGATGGACAGGACGCGCTCGCGCAACGGCTCCGCCTTGAAAACACCGCCGTTGAACAGGAGCGCACTCGGCCCGTGCGCCTTCTTTTTGCCACGCTTGCCCTGACTGCGTTCGAGAAGCTGGTCGGCGTGCCGCGTCAGGAAGTACGCCAGGTGCCGGGTGATCGCCGCGTCGCTGGCGTAGGGCAGGCCGAGTTCTTGCAGGCCGACCGTGCGTTGCTTCGCCGGCTCGGCGTCGGGGGCGCACTCCGGCAAAAAGCCCTCAAGCAACACGCGCTCCATGTCCGCCCGCGTCAGCTCGCCCTTGATGGTGCCGGCAATCACCTTGCTGCCGCGGCCCAGGACCGCGACCGGCGTGCTTGGCAGCGCGGTGTCACCGAACAGCCGTTCCTTGGCGGCCCGGCAGCTGTGGCCGAGCATCTGCATCTGGGCGCTATCGAGCTTGATGTTGCGTGCCGCGAAACCCTGGGCGGCGGCATGGGCCAACGCCAGGTCCATGTTGTCGCCGCCGAGGAGGATGTGGTCGCCGACCGCCACGCGCGTCAGGTTCAGCTGGCCGCCGTCCTCGCCCACCGCGATGAGCGAAAAGTCGCTGGTGCCGCCGCCCACGTCGCAGATCAGCACCACGTCGCCGACATCGACCTGCTCGCGCCAGCCGTCGCGGCTCGCATCGATCCAGGCGTAGAACGCCGCCTGCGGCTCTTCCAGCAGCGTCACCCGCTCCAGCCCGGCGTTGCGCGCCGCCTCGACGGTCAGCTCACGCGCCATCGCGTCGAACGACGCCGGCACCGTCAGCACGACCTCCTGGTTTTCCAGGCGGTTCGCCGTCACCTCCTTGGCGATGAGAAAGTTCCACGCCTCGGCCAGGTGTTTGAGATAGAGTGTGCTGGCTTCCAACGGCGACACGTGGCGGGCGTCTTGCGGTGCCTTCCACGGCAGGACGGGGGCCTTGCGGTCGATGCCGGAGTGACACAGCCACGACTTGGCCGACGACACCAGGCGCGTCGGCACCAGGCTGCCCTGTTGCCGGGCGAACTCGCCGACCGCGAAATCGCGCTTGGCGTCCCACGGCAGCTTGAGGCTGCCGGCGGGCAGTTCGTTCGGGCCGGGCAGGTACAAAAAAGATGGCAATTGCGGCTTGTCTTCGACGGCACCGGGCTGCACGACCTGCGGCACGGCCAGGTCGAGGGGGCGCAGCTTGTCCTCGTCACCGGTGCCGGTATCGACGTAGGCGAGGCCGCAGTTGGTGGTGCCCAAGTCGATGCCGACGACGAAACGCGATGGTGCCACGGTCGGACTCCGGTGACAGGATGTTAAGAGGAAATTCCATCACGAACACACGAAAGGACGAAAAGCCGAAATGAAATACCAAAGAGTGCGCCGCGGGCTGGCAATCCTTATTTCGGTCTTTCGTCCTTTCGTGTTTTCGTGATGGAATTCGCTTCGCAGTGGCCGCGTCAGGGCAGTTCAACCTCCGCCGGTGCGACGACGAATTCGTCCTGGCCCTCCGGCGGCGCGGGCAGCTTGAAATCCTTGACGCGCCAGCCGTGGTGCTGCAACGTGCCCTTGAACGGCGGGTTGCCGGTCACGTTGCCGGTCAGCCGGATCGCCGACGGGTCGAAGCCCGCCGGCACGTCCACCGAGTCGCCCTCGCGCTGCGGCAGCACCGGCTCCAGCACCAGGTGGTCCTTGAGCACCGTCTGTGCCTTGCGGTGCAGCTCGCGGACGCCCGCGCCCACCTGGTCGTCGGACGCCTGGCCGATGTCTTCGAGGAAAAAGTCGAGTATCCGGCCCTCACGCTGCAACAGGGCCAGCAGGCGCAACGGCTCGCCGGAGCGCTTCACCGGCTTGGGCGGTTCCGGCGGCGGCGGGTTTAAGACGGCATGAACCTTGGCGGCAACGGCCGGGTCGCCGAGGACGGCCCGGAACGCCCCCCAGGCCGCGCTCAGCCGTGCCGTGCTGCCGCCGGCCAGGAGCAACAGGACCAAAAACTCCACCACGAGCAGCCCGGCCCCGGTACCCAGCGCGACGTAGAGATTGTCCATTGCGGCTCGACCTTTGGTCAGCGGATCATCCGGACGCAACGCCGTGCGCCCCTGCCGGGATTTATATGGACGGCCCGCGATCCAGTCGCCCCGCGGCCGCCGCTTTCCGCCCGGATTGCCGCTTGACCCGGCGCGGTCGGCGGTTTACTTTGGTCTGATAACGACCGACGAACCAACCCTAATCCGGCAGCGCGCGCGGTGACGAACCGACCGCACCCGTGCGCTGGCCTTCCGCGAACCCTGGACCTGGAGCGTCCCATGTTTTTCATCTTCGGACAGCGCAACTTCGGCAAAGTAGACCGCGTACCCGGCGTGTTTTATGTGGTGACGCAGTTCTTCCACATTAACTTTGTGCCGCTCATCCCGTTGACGACGTACCTCGTGCTGGAAGGCTCGGAGTCCGGCAACGGCTTCAAGGGCGTCAAGATTCCGATGAGCTTCAAGTCGATCGTCGTGGCCTGGGGCCGGTGGGCACTGATTATTGGCGCGCTCATCACCGCGGCCTTCGGCCTCATCTCGCTGCTGGCAGGCGTGAGCGCACGCGACGTGGAGTTGATGGTGCAGGGCGTCGTCTTGGGCCTGGCGTCGGTGCTGTGCGGCGTGACGTTTTGGGCGACTTATCACTTCTCGAAGGCCGGCCACGACCGCGCCATGCAGCTGGCCGACGAGATCGGCCTGTCGCAGGCCTTCGTGGCCAAGTGCCTTGACCCAAACCGCGGGCGTGGTGAACCCGACCCCGAAGACATGCTGGAAGCCGAACCGGCGTCTGCGGACGAGCGCGATAAAGACCCCGACCGCGACTACGACCGCCGGCAGCGCGAGCGGGACCGCGACTACGACCGGGACTATGACCGTCGGGAGCGCGACCGGGATTACGACCGGCGGGATTGATAGCCGATTGAACGGCAGGGCAGGGTCGGATGAAGCCGGTGTTTACCCCATAACAAAGAACACGACCGCGGCACCGCCGAGTACGCCTACGAGAACCAAGACCGCAACGGCCAGCAGGATTACCGACAGCCAAGATCGCTTTTTCTTCGGCTTCGTCCCACGTTTCGTCGCCGGCGTGTCGGCATCGTCAAACTCGTCGTCGGCCGGTTGGGGTTCCACCGAGTCGTCGGCAACGTCCCGCGCGGCGTCCTCGTCGGACAAAAGCGCGTCGTTCGTCGGGGGCGTCGGCCGGACCGGCAGTGCTTTCTGCGGTGCGGCCGCCGCCGACGACCGCGGCTTGAACTCGTCGCGGCGACCGACAAAGACGGCTTTGCACGCCGGGCACCGGACCTTTTTGCCGATCCCCTCTGCCGGGATTTTCAGCGGCTTTTTGCACGACTGACAGACGATCACCACGTTCATCGTTTGCCCTCCCTACCCCATCCTCGGACAGTGCCGCACTCAACGTTTCCCGATGATAACGGCATCAGCTACCGAAATCATGGCGAAATGGGCAGAGTGCGGGGCTTTTTCATGGCAAGGGCACGTCATTAAAGGAAAAGGTGAACGGAATCTCCACCAGCGCGGCGGGCGTGCGGTAGAGCAGCTTCCAGTCGTCGGCCTTGCCGCGGTTCTTGTCGGTGAAGTGATAGGTCAGTACGGCGCGGCGCGAGGTCGAGCTTTCCAGCACGTAACTGTTGCTCGCCATCCGTTTCGTGCCGTCCTTGTTTTCGAGCGTCATTTCGTTGTTGACGACCCAGGATTGGTAGCTCTCGAACGACGGCCCGCCCGGCGGATAGTCGAGGTCGACCCGGACGCTCCAGTGGTCGGTGGCCAGATCGACCTTCGTAACCTTGCACGTCATGCCGTCCTCGGCGACGGACGGTGCCGGGCCTTTCTTGGCCTGTTTTTCCAGCTGGTCGAGTGTGTCGAACTTCAGCTGCAACATCCGACTGGGGGCGATGACGCTGAGGGTGCCGCGGATTGCGCCGAACTTGCCGGCGGTGCGGTCGCGCTCCGGCAACGGCAGGTCGAGCAAGAACGATGCGCGGCCGTCCACGGGGGCGAGGCTCGATCCCTCCTGGCGCACCGGCAGTTCCTTGCCCTGCGCGTCCAGGACCTTCAAGCCGCGCGGCTGGGTTTCGAGGAACAACGGCTGCAACCGTGCCTCCCACGCGACCTCGACCGCGGCGGCGTAAGTGGTGCTGCCGGTGTCGAAGTCGTGAATCGCCGTGATCCGCTTGATGGCTGCGCGAAAGAGGCCGTCGCGACTGACGGGCTGCGATTTTTCCTTGTCCTTGCGCTGCACGAGTGTGATGCTTCCGTCGCGCGGCGCGACCTGGACGTGGGCATGCGCCGCCTCGGCGACGGCGTCCACCGCTTGCCAGAAGGTCACCGATTTAAGGTCGAGGGTGACGGCGTCGTCCGCGCCGCCGCGACGGTCTTCGACCGCGACGCCGGCCTGTTTCGCCAGGTCCGCCAGGACGGCGCTGAGTTTGGTCTTGTCGGCGGTCAGGGTGACGGTTTTCGCCTTCGGCAAAGCCGGCCCGGCGGCGGGCTGCACGAACAAGAGCGCGAGACAAACGAGACCGTTCATCATGGTAGGTTACTCCGATCGCCGCTTGCGGCTTTGCATTCGGAATGCAAAGCCGCAAGCGGCATCAGGATTGGTTCACTTCGTGGAGTACATCCAGCATCCCTTGAACCAGCGCGTCCCCCGACGCCGTCGTGAACGGGAACTGGTTCTTGAACTTCGGCGATTGCGTCGCGGCGTAGCTGCGCCGCTCGATGTCATAGCCGTCCGGCACATAGCCGATTGAGTCGTTGGCGTAGCCGACGATCATCAGGTCGTCGCGGCCCCACTGCCGGCGCGTTTCGAGGGCCAGCGTCGTGAACAGTTCCGAGCCGTTGGCCACCAGGAAGGCGTCGCCGACGCGCACCGCCTGCACCTCGGTCGTCAGCGTTTCGGGCCGTGAATCCACGTCCTTGAGAGCGTCGTCCGTCCACCCGACGCCGAAACGGCAGACGGCCCGCACCGCCTGGTTCACGTCGCCGCCGTAACGCTCCGGCAGCCGGTGCGGGTAATTGACGCACGCCCGCGCGAGGCCGTCGAGCCAACCCGTCGTGTCATGGGTTCGCAACCGGTATTCCGCCTCGTCGCGGTCGGTCTGAATCTCCGCGCGCGTCCAGCGGCGTGTCGGCAGCACCACGGTCTGCGCGACCGCCTGCACGCGCGCCTCTTCGACCAAGCGGGCCGACGCCAACGCTTGCAGAGCCAACCCGACGACGGCACGGCCCGGTTCGTGACAGCCGGCCGGGTTGTTCCAGCGGTCGTCGTAGTTCACGTCGCCGCACGAACCCTGAAAATAAAGCGCGGTCACGCCGGGCAACGTCGCTTCGAGAATGTCCGTGATCTCGCCGGGGTTGTCGCGGCTCAATTCGTCGGCACCGAGGCTCATCGCGATGACAGGATGCGCCTGGAAATTGACCACGACGGCAAGGGGCCGGCCTTCCCGGTCATCGACGCGCCAGACGCCCAACCGCGAATCGACCGGCCCGTCGGCGCGGGTACGGTTAAACGTCCAGCCGTTTACCTCCGCCTTGCCGACGGATAGGCAAGCTGGGACGCGCTGCTTCCAGGCGAGGATCACGGCTGTCGCCGCCTGGCGTGCGGCCCAGGTTCGGTAGTCGACATCGACCTCGCCCGCCCCGCGGATTTGGGCGACGGTCGGCGTGCTATGGCTGTGCGAACTGCCGACGCAGATGCTTTCGGGCCGTAACCCGGTGGCCGCACAAGCCAGGCGGCGTATTTCCCGCGTAAAGTCGGCGTCGGCGTACATCAAATCCACGGCGACCAGAGCGGCGGCTTCGGTGCCGTCGTCGAGGACCAGTGCCGTCGCGGCAGTGTGGTCGCGGACGCGCTGCCAGGTGCGGCCGAGGTAATAGCCCCAGCCCGCGAGTTCCACGCCCCAGGGCGGCGTCAATCGCGTCCGCGCTACACCGGCTTGTAAGGAGACTTTGGTCACTTTTCAATATTACCTCGGCCTGAACATTCCGCACACCCGGCCGGCACCAAAGGGACCCTTGCCAACCACCTTCGCCGACCCTTGCCAAGCTTTGGCAAGGGTATATCAGCGCCGCTGCCTGCTCCTGACGGTCGCTGCGTGCCAAAATCTCACCCTTGCCAAGATTGTTGCGCTTTGGCAAGGGTGGGGAGGGGTGTCCTCTGCCGCGTCGGGTGTCATGGTTTCGCTGCCATTTAAGCGCGCAGCCACGACGGACCGCTCGGAAAGCCAGGCGAGTGCCCCGTCGATTTCACGCAGCGCCCGAGCGGCGATGTTAATCGAGTAGGCCATCGCGTCACTTGCCCTTGCGGTCGAGCTTGTACTTCTTTCCCAATCGCTCAAGGGCTTCAATAGCCGGCTCGACGCGGCCCGCATCAACGTCTTCCCGGCTTTCGCGCAGGAATTCCATCATCTCGGCACGTTCGGCCAACTCCAGGAGGCGTTGATAGCCGGCCGCGTCTTGAACCACCAACGCCGCTTTGCCGTTGATGGTCAAGACCACGGGATGACCATCTTTCTGCGTCTCGAAAAGGCAATTGTCATTCGCCGGCATTTGCTTGTCTTCAACAACTTCTTTCTTGAAGTCCGCGGCCTGCTCCGGATGAACGAGCCTGGGGCTGCCTACGTAACTCGCCTGCGGAACCTCGATGTCAGGGATGACGACGTAGACAGTCGCCTTCTCCGGCAAGCGCACATCGACATCCAATCGGATTTGACCGTTTTCGACGATGCCCTGGAAGGTCGTGACTTTCACGGGTTGCCTCGGTTTTCATTCATGCGTCGTTAGCCGGCGACTGGTCGGTCAATTTCCAAATTGAGTTGCGGTCCGTTGAGCAGGATTCGGTGAGCGTTCAAGACATCCCGACCAAGGAGAATGTAAGGCTCACGTTCGCCGAGGACCGCCCGGACTTGGAGAGCCGGCAAGTCATGAATCTGGACCTCGACCAAGAAAATGGGCAATTCCAATACCTCCCCGCTGAATCCTTGAAACAGGCATCGGCCGTCCTCGACCAAACCGAGAGCTTCAATCGTGTTGCCTGGCAGGACGGTTCGGTCGGCTGCGGTGTCCACAAGGGCCGGCAAGCTTGTCATTTGCCGCCCAGTGGCTTGGCAACGAAGCGACACGTTCACGAAAGGGGCTGGCGGACGAAGCTGCTCGGCATAGCGAAAGCGTATCATACGCCTTCTCCTGCCGGCCGGTACTCCCGATAGTGCGGTATGCGCACAACAGGCAGCGGAGTTGCCACCAACCCGACATGAATGGGCACATAACCAACGCGGGCATGAACGCGTTGGATCAGGGCAATGTCGTCCGCGTCGCTATCCACGACCTGTTCTTCGTGGACGGCGACGTACTGGCCGCGGTGGGTTGCCAGCAATTGCGGCAACATACGCAGGAACGCTTGGTACTCGCGCTCGCCCTTGGTCGGCTGGGGAGCGGGTACTCTGACCTCGAAAGCTGGTTGAGTCAGCGCCTCGCTCATTACTGCCTCTCCGGAACGGAAAAATGGACACAGCCATCTCTTGAGCCGCGCTCACCGAACGGCACTTTTCATCATTAACCGCACCCACCGCGCCACCTCCGCAAACACCAGCACGCTCGCCGTGCTGCCGATGATTATAACCCATTGCAACGGCCCCAGTGGTTCCACTTTGAAAACCGAGCCGCCGAACGTCACGATGACGACCTGGCCGACTGCGACGAGACCGGCAATCGTTAAGAACGTCGGGTTGGCAAACAGGCGGTGGAAGCCGCTCACTTGCGGCACCAGCGACCGGCAGTTGATCTGGTTCCACACCTGGAAGAAGACGTAGACGCTGAAGAAGATACTCACTTGTAACACAGTGAATGCCACGTCGCCGACCTGGCCGTCCAGCGCCGGCTGGTCCGAGCCATGCACCACCCATTCGCCCGGCCGCGCCGCGTCGGGTTCGAGCAGCGCCGCCGGCACTGCCGTGCGGTTGCCGCTCGTCTCGAAGGACCAGTCGCCGGTGCCCGCGAACAGGCCCGGCTTGTCCGGGTTGCCGCGCATCGCGATCAGCAGCGCCAGCATCGTTACGACGAAGAATGCCGCCGTTACGAAGATGGTGCGCAGCATCGGCTTCGTCAAAATACTCTCGTCGCGGCGCTTTGGCGGCAAGTCCATCAGGCCCGGTCGCGGCGGCTCGGAGCAGAGCGCGATCGACGCGAAGGTGTCCATGATGACGTTGATCCACAGCAGTTGCAGCACCGAAAACGGCGCTTTTACGCCGAAGAGCAGCGGCCCCAGGAACGCAATCGTCAGCGCGCTGATGTTGATCGTCACCTGGAACTGGATGAAACGTTGAATGTTTTCATACAGCGACCGGCCCCAGTGGACGGCCTTGACGATGGTGGCAAACGAGTCGTCGAGCAGAACGATTTTGCTCGCCTCCTTCGCCACCTCGGTGCCCGCGATGCCCATTGCCAGGCCCACGTCCGCCTTTTTCAGGGCCGGTGCGTCGTTGGTGCCGTCGCCGGTGACGGCGACGACTTCTCCCAACTCTTGCAGCAATTTCACCAGGCGGTATTTGTCCAGCGGTTTCGCACGGGCCAGGATGCGCATGGTCGGCAAACGCAATTTCAACGCGTCGTCGCTCAGGGCGTTGAACGTCGGGCTGGTGAGGACGGTCGCGGTCTCGGTGTCGATCGGCTCGTCGGCACGGTCGATCAGGCCGATGTCGAAGCCGATGGCGCGGGCCGTCTCGACGTTGTCGCCGGTGACCATCTTGACTTCGATGCCGGCCCGACGGCACTGGCCGATGGCCTCCTTCACGTCCAGCCGCAGCGGGTCCTTGATGGCGACGAAGCCGGTATAAACCAGGCCGGTTTCCAGGGCGTCGCGGCGCGCGTGCAATTCGTCTTCCGTGGCCGGCGTGTCCGGCGGCAACAGCGCGTAGCCGAACGCCAGCGTCCGCATCGCCCGCGCGCTGGCGTCGCGCAGCTTCTCCTCGACCGCCCGGCGTTCGTCCGGCGTCCACTCCTGCACGGTGCCGGCGGCGTCCAGGTAGTGCGTGCTGTTTTGCAACACCCATTCCGGCGCGCCTTTGACCAGCGTGGCGAGCCGGTCGCCGGAGCGGATCACCGTCGTCATGCGCTTGCGCTCGGAACTGAAATGGACCTGGTAAAGCGGCCGCGTTTGCAGTCGCAGTTTCAGATAGGAGATGTCGCTTTCCGCGAGCCATTGCAGCAACGCGCCCTCTGTCGTGTTGCCGGCGACGACTGCTTTGCCCTCTTTCTCTTCGAGGTTCGCGGTCGAGTTGACGGCGGCGTTGCGCACGAGCCAGTCCAGCGGTCCGCCCGCCGGCCGATCCTGCAGCCGCGGCCAATCGCCCTCGCGGTCGAACACTTGCCCGGCCAGTGCCAGGCGGACGACCTGCATCTTGTTCTGCGTCAGCGTGCCGGTCTTGTCGGAGCAGATGACGGTCGCCGAGCCGATGGTTTCACAAGCGACGAGTTGCCGAACCAGGCTGTTGGCCCGCGTCATCTTTTGCATGGCGAGGGCCAGCGACACCGTGACGCTCATCGGCAAACCTTCCGGCACGGCCACCACGATGATGATGACCATCAGCACGAAGTAGTCGAGCAGGGCGCTGAACACCTGGACGGCGTCCGGCATCGAGACGGGCCAGTGGACTTCGCCGCCGAGCCAGCCGCGGAAGAGTTGGGCCAGGAAAATCAAACCCGCGGCGATGTAGCCAACGCGGCTGATCAATGCCGCCAGCTTTTCCAGCTTTTGTTGCAGCGGCGTCAACGCTTTCGAGATGGTCAGCTTGCGCTTGACGCGCGTCTCTTCGCCGACCGCCTCAGCCGCTTCCTCTTCATCGTCGGCGGACAACCGACGGGCGATCTGGCCGAGGGCCGTCGCGTCGCCGACCTCGGTGACGAGCATCAGGCCGACGCCGTCCACCACCTGGGTGCCGCGGTACAGGCAGCTCGGTTGTTCGGTCCCTTCGGCCGGGTCGTCCGGCGGCCGCGGCTGCTTGCGGACGGCGTTCGACTCGCCGGTCATGAGCGACTGATCGACGGACAACTCCGTCGCGCGGACCAGCCGGCCGTCCGCCGGGATTTCGTCGCCGGTTTCCAACAGCACCGCGTCGCCGACGACGACTTCTTCGAGCGCAATGGTGTGAAATACGCCGTCGCGCGTGGCCTTGACGTGCAGCGATTCCTTGTGCGCGTTAAGGACTTCAAACTCGCGGTCACTCTTGTATTCGCTGAGGAACGCCACGCCGGTCGCGAGGATGACCGCGATCATCACGGCCAGCCCTTCCACCAATGTGTGGCCGAGTACCAGTCCCGTGAAAAATGTCAGCACCGCCAACGCAAACAGGAGCGACGGCACCCACTGCCCTTGGCGCAACGCGTAGGCACCGGCGACGAACAACGCGATCAAGCCGACCGCGATGCCGCCGACGAGCGGGCCGTTGCCGGGCACCTTGAACAGGTCCACGACCATCGACAGGAGCGCGGCGGCGAGGAGGATCTTGATGATCGGCTCGTCGAACTTTTCGAGGAACTTGCGCCAGAGGGGTTCGCGCGGCAGCGGCGTGAGGCGGTTGGCCCCGAAGCGTTGCCGGCTTTGGGCGACGCCGGCGGCGGTCAGGCCGGCGTCGGGCGAGGTCGGCAACTGCTGCAAAACGTCGGCAAGGGTGCGCATGATGATTCAAAATGAAACCACGGAATACACGGAAAACACGGAAAAAAGACGTAGCCGCAAGCGGCCCGCTTGCTGGCTGGACTGCGGCAAACGCAGCCGGCGTGCCAGCCGACAAGCGGGCCGCTTGTGGCTACGTCTTTTTTCCGTGTTTTCCGTGTCTTCCGTGGTTTCATCGCCTTTGTTACTGTTCCATGATTTCCTTGGACTTCTTGTCCGCCATGTCCGCGACCTTGTCCTCGTACTGCTTGAGCAGTTTCTGCACCTCGTCCTTGCCGCCGTCGCGCTCGTCCTCGGTCATTTCCTTGTTCTTTTCGGCCTGGTCGAAGTGCTTGTTGCCGTCGCGGCGAATGTTACGGCAGGCGACCTTGGCCTCCTCCGACGACTTCTTGATGCGCGACACTAACTTGGTCCGCTGTTCGCCGCTCATCGGCGGCACGGTCAGGCGGATCATCTTGCCGTCGTTGTTCGGCGACATGCCCAGGTCGCTGGAACGGACCGCCTTTTCGATCTCCTTCAAAACCGACTGGTCGAACGGGCGGATGACGATTTGCTGCGGGTCGGGCGTGCTGATCTGGGCCAGTTGTTTCAGGGGCGTCGGCGAGCCGTAGTATTCGACGCGCAGGCTGTCCACCAGGGCCGGCGTCGCCCGCCCGGTGCGGAGGCCGCGCAGCTCGTCGCGGAAAACGCTGACGGCTTTCTCCATCCGCTCTTCCGCGTCCATCAGGATTTCGTCACTTGTCATGGTCAAACCTCGCAGGCCGCTTGCGGCTGAGCGCTCAGCCGCAAGCGGCGTTCTGTATTAAACCGTTTCATTAACCAGCGTGCCGATGGTGTGGCCGGCGATGGCGCGTTCAATGTTACCGTCCTGCTTGAAGTTGAAGACCAGGATCGGCAACTTGGCGTCGCGGCACTGCGTGATCGCTTCCAGGTCCATCACGCGCAGATTATCGCGCAACACCTGGGCGAATGTCAACTTTTCGTAACGCACCGCGTGCGGATTCCGCTCCGGGTCTTCGCTGTAAACGCCATCCACCTTTGTGGCCTTGAGGAGGATGTCGGCGCCCAACTCGCGGCCGCGCAGGGCGGCGGCGGTGTCGGTCGTCACGAACGGGTTGCCGGTGCCGCCGGCCAGGATGACGATGCGGCCCTTCTCCAGGTGGCGCGTGCAACGGCGGCGAATGTACGGCTCGGCCACGTTGTCCATGCGGATCGCCGTTTGCAGCCGCGTTTCGCAGTTGAGGCTTTCCAGCGCGTCCTGGAGCGCCAGGCCGTTGAGCACCGTCGCGACCATGCCCATGTAATGGGCGGTGGCCTCTTTGATAACCTCGCCGCCGGCGCTGAACTGGGTGCCGCGCAGGATGTTGCCCCCGCCGACGACGATGGCCAGCTGCACGCCGCGCTGGACGATGCGCTTGGCCTGGCGGGCGACGCTCAGCGTTTCGTCGATGTTGATGCCGCTCTTGCCGGCGTGGCCGAAGCCCTCGCCGCTCAGCTTCAACAGGACGCGCTTGTACTTCGGTTTGAGAGGGTCGCCGGGGTCGTGCTGGTCCATGGAGCGTTCCGCTGGGGTCCTGGGTTCGCCGGTCTGTCGCCAATTATAGCGGGGGGGCGCGCATCAGCCAACCGGCTGGCGGTTCGGGCAAATACCAGCGCGAAACCACGAATGGATGTAAATGCAAATCGCACCAGCCGGCACGGACGGAATGTTCGGACCAGCTTTCGGCGGCCGCGCTCTGATTTCGCGGAAAGCCTTTTGACTTGGGGCGGTCGTTGCCCTATCCTATTAACTTCACCCGCTTCCCATCCCGTCGCCGCGGCGGAGCTTCAACGGCGCACGGGATTCTCCCCACACAACGACACCGGGCCGGACCGCGCGCTTGCGCTACGGCGGGCGGAAGCGTTTTTTGACGACCGGGCCGCGTGCCCGCAAGGGGAGACGATCCATGATTCGACCGACGGTGCATTTCATCCGCCTGAGCCTGGAAGAACTCGAACCGCGTGCCGTGCCGACACTGCTCGGCAACACGCTCTTCCCCGCGGACAACCCGTGGAACCACAAGATCACCGCCGCGCCGGTTGCCGCGAATTCAAACGCGCTGGTCCAGTCCATCGGCGCGGACACTTCCTTCCACCCCGACTTCGGCACTGTCTACAACGGGGCGCTTAACGGCATCCCTTACAACGTCGTCACCAAGAACCAGCCGAAGGTGAGCGTCACGATCGACGGCTACCCCGGCGAGAGCGATCTGCTCCCCGTGCCGATCCCCGACAACGCCGCGATCGAGGGCGACCCGCTGCCGCCCGCGGACAACCAGGGCGACCGGCACCTGATCGTCTACGACCAGGACAACAACGTCGTCTACGAGCTGTTTTTCGCCTACCGCCCGGCGGAAACGACCGACCACCTCTGGCACGCGGGTTCGGAGGCGGTCTGGGATTTAAACAAGAACACGTTCCGCACGGCCGGCAACACGTCGGCGGACGCGGCGGGGCTGCCGATCCTGCCGGGGTTGGTGCGGCCCGACGAGGTACTCGACCAGGGCGTCATCGACCACGCGTTGCGCTTCACCGTGGCCAAATCGCAGAACGCCTACGTTTTCCCCGCTTCCCATTCCGCCGGGACCGCCGACCCGACCTTGCCCCGCATGGGCGAGCGCTTCCGCCTCCACAGCGATTTCGACGTTTCCGCCTATCCGAAAGACGACCAGGTCATTCTTCAGGCGTTGAAAGATTACGGGATGATCGTGGCCGACAACGGCGGCAACTGGTTCCTCAGCGGCACGCCGTCGTCGCGCTGGAACACGGACGACCTGAGCCGGCTCACGGAATTGACCGGCTCGGATTTCGAGGCCGTCGATTTGACGCCGGTTGTCGCGTCCCTGGACACCGTGGTCGGTCCACCGAGCGGCGGCACCACGGTGACAATAACGGGGCAAAATTTCACCGGCGATGTGGGCCAAACGCAGGTCTTCTTCGGAACGACTGCCGCGACCGGCGTGCATATTTTGTCGGACACGCAAATCACCGCCATCGCTCCGGCCTTGCCGGCGGGCGAGGCCGTCGACGTGACGGTGCAAAGCGGCTACGGAACTTCCGCCGCGATCGCGGAAGACCGCTTCACGCCGGTGGCGCGGCCGGTCGTCACCGGGTTGAGCGCGACGGCCGGCACGCTGGACGGCGGCCCCGTCACGCTTACCGGCTCCGACCTGGCCGGGGCCACGAGTGTCCGTTTTGGAAGCCTCGACGCTTCCTTCACCGTCAACGACGACGGCACGATCGATGCCGTGGCCCCGCCCCAGGACGCCGGCACGGTGGACGTGCGTGTGATAACCCTCGGCGGCACTTCCGCCGTGACCGCCGCCGACCAGTTCAGCTACGTCGCGCCGCCGACCGTCGCCGGACTCGGCCAACCGACGGGGCCGTTGGCAGGGGGCACGGTGGTAACGCTGACCGGCGCGAATTTGGCCGGCGCGACGCAGGTGGCCTTCGACGGCGCGCCGGTGGCGTTCGTCGTGAATGCGGACGGCACACTCACCGCGACCGCGCCGGCCCACGACGGGGGTTCGATCGACGTGGTCGTCACCACGCCCGGCGGCACGTCGCCGACCGTGGCCGAGGACCAGTTCACCTACGTTTCGCCGCCCGCCATCACGGGCGTCAAGCACTCGTCCGGCCCAATCGTCGGCGGCACCGCCGTCACGATCACCGGCGACAACCTGGCCACCACCACGATCGTCTTCTTCGGCGACCAACCCGCGGCGAGCATTACCGTCAACGACGACGGCACGCTCACCGCGATCGCGCCACCGCACCCGGCGGGGACCGTGCCCCTGACGGTGGTCGCGGCGGGGGGCGTCTCGGACCCGGTGGCCGCCGGTCGGTTCAGTTTCGTTTCGTACCCCGGCCGGCCGGCGATCTTTTTCCTGACACTACGGCGGGGGCCGACAGCCGGTGGCACGCCGGTAACAATCGTCGGCCGGCAACTCGCCCACGTCGATCGCGTCTTGTTCGGCAACGTCGCCGCCAGCAGTTTTCGCGTGCTCTCGCGCACTCTGCTTATCGCCATCGCGCCGCCGCAAGCCGCCGGGGTCGTGGACGTGCAAGTCAGCACAGTCGGCGGCCTGTCGCCGGTTGTCCGTGCCGACCGCTTCACTTACTTCGGGGCGCCGACGCTGACGGCCATGCTACCAAATCAGGGTTCCGCGCAGGGCGGCACCGACGTGACGCTAACCGGCACCAACTTCGTCGCCGGGGCTACCCAGGTCTATTTCGGCGAGAAGGTTGCCGACTCGGTTCAGGTGCTGTCGCCGACGAGCCTGCGTGTGACGGTGCCGGCCCACAACAAGGGCAGCGTCCCGCTGTTTGTTACCACGGCCGATGGCGTTTCCAACGAGGAGTTGTTTGTGTACGCTTGAGTCAAAAAAAGGAAGGCTCCGGCCAGATAGTAGCCGGAGCCTTCTACGAACTGAATTTGGCTGCATCCGACGGCAGCCCGTCGGCTGCGTCTAATGCAGCCTCACCTGGTTGCTTTTACACACTATATTCACCTCCTTTTGCTGGGACCACCCTGTTGCCCACGCAAAACCAGTCGCGCGGGCCGACAGGCTCTAGCCCGTCGCACCACGTTCGTGCGACCCGTGTACACCTTTATTTTACCCGCGCCGGAAACCACGTCAACTCTTTTTCCGAAATCGACCAACCCTGCCAACGCGCCACGGGTCGGCACGGTTGGCACGACCGTGTGAAAACCGCGGACCGTTAGGGTCTCGCGCAACGCCGCCGCCGGCCCATCCAATAAGGCCTGGAGCCGAGGCGGAAGGGAACGGGCATGAACATCCTGGTGGTCGGCAAAGGCGGGCGCGAACACGCCCTGGTTTGGAAGCTGGCCCAGTCGCCGCGCGTCTTCTGCGCCCCCGGCACCGCGGGCACCGCGGGCGACGCGGTCAACGTGCCGATCGAGGTTCGCAGCTTCGACCACCGCGCCCGCTTCGCCAACAAGGAGAAAATCGGGAGCGAAAAAGGTGTCAGGAACGAATGGCATGAACTTAACGCCAAAGCTGAGCGGCGGGCCGAGTAGACTGGGCGTGTCCACTAGCGTTCAGAAAGCCCGTCCGCTACAGCGGTTGGTGCGGCTCGAAAAACTACGCTGTCCGCTTTTCTTGTCCTTTACCGTCCTCAAAACGAGCTGCGTCCCCTTTGACTATTCTTGCCAACGGCAATCCGGTTGCCGTTCTCGGCGTTCCCCAGCGGCGCGTGGGAACGAGAAAAAGGTTCCAGGGGCCGGTGAATTGCTCCCCCGAAAGATTTGCCCCACCCCGGCCGAGAATTATTCCTTTTTCTCCTTGACAACGCCTGGCAGCCCAGTCCATCATGGCAACCACGGTCACCCATTTTGACGACCGTGTCCCCCGCGTGCGGTCATCCTTTCTCGGATGCCACGCACCATTCGGCAGGAGCCTGGTGATGCCTAAACTTTCGACACCCAAAGACCGTTCGCGCCGCCTCTACGTTGAACGGCTTGAGGAGCGCAACCCCGCGTCCGACATGCGCTCCTTGGCGAGTGCCATACCCCAAACGACGCCCCCCCCCCTATCTTGCCACGGCCGCCAGCCTTGCGGTCCAACGAGCGCTTGACGTGGCCCACTCCCACACGCAAACGGCCAACGGTTTGCTGAACACGGAGCGGGTGCCGCTGCTGCAACCCACGATAGCCGGAGGCCCGACTAAATCAACGTATTCGCCATCGCCGATAGGGCAAACAGCGTTCGCCGCCGCGGGACTGGAAACGTTCGACCCGGCGTTCGCCGCCCTGTTGACGCTCGATTCGCGCCCGGCCCCCCACCCGGCGACCGGAGCAGGACCGTCCTCGTCCGGCGGCGGCGCGTCCGCGGCATCCGCGTCCGCCGGCCAGGGTCCGACCCACGTTTCTTTCGCCAATCCAACCCCCGGTCCCGGCGCTGCCGCGAACCCGACTGCCGCGCAAGATGCCCTGTTCGCCGCGGCAAGTACCCCCACGCCTTTGCCGCTTGCGGCTTTGCCAGAGGCTGCCGCGCCGTTGCCACCCGCGCCTTTGCCGCTTGCGGCTTTGCAAGCAGCCGCCGCGTCCCGCGGCAGCACCC
>JBBRLG010000079.1:0-17392 GCA_038231495.1 Gemmatales bacterium
GACGTTCATGCGCCACCTGGCCCACCTGCCCCAACACGTCCGGAACTACTTCAAACACCCTCGCATCCATTACGCGGCCGCGCTATAATATGTGAGAATCTTATTTGCCGAGGTAATAAATAGATGCGTCCCCTTTGATTCTCTTTGCGTCCCCTTTGATTCTCTTTGATTCTCGGTGGTGACTCCATCGAGCTTCCTGGCGGAATATGGAAGGCTTGGGCAATCTAGGCAGCCGGTTTTCATGCAAAATCGGGCTATTTGTAGCTCAGGAAGCTCGATGGAGTCACAACCTGATTCTCCGGAGGAGTCCACGGGCGCGCAGGAGCAGATCGGAATGCTCGTCCGCCTCGCTCTCGGATCAACCATTGCTTCGGCATCGGAGCCAGCTCTTGCGATATTGGACGATCCTTTGACGCATTGCGACATCGGCCGCCTGATTACAATGCGCAGAATTTTACGCCTCGCCGCCGAAGGCGATTCTCGTCTGACTCCGCCTGCTGGGCCTCTACAAATCGTGATCCTCACCTGCCATCCCGAATGGTTTCGAGATGAAAGGGCGATGGTGATTGATCTCGAAAATCCTGAAGTAATGTGTCGCTGGACAGTTTAGAAAATCCAATTGCCGTACGCATCGTGGCCGACCAGATCGCCAAGGAGGCGCAGTTCTTCAGCTTCGGCACCAGCGACCTGACGCAGACGGGCCTGGGCATAAGCCGCGACGACTACGGCAGCTTCATCCGGCACTACCTGGAGTCGGACGTTGTGCCGAAAGACCCGTTCCAGACGATCGACTTCGACGGTGTGGGCGGTCTGATGAAGATCGGCGTCGAGAAGGGCCGTTCGGTGCGGTCGGACCTGAAGATCGGCATCTGCGGCGAACACGGCGGCGAGCCGGATTCGGTCAAGTTTTGCCACAAGATCGGGTTGAATTACGTCAGTTGCAGCCCGTTCCGGGTGCCGATCGCGCGCCTGGCGGCGGCGCAAGCGGCGCTGGGTAAGTAAACCCCGATGGCCGCTTGCCCGTTATCCGGCACTTCATTGCCTGCGAACAAATCGAACAGTTCCCGGACGAGAGACGGTACACCTTGCACAAAATCATTTACGCCATTCGTGCTTTGCGCGGAACGTCGTACCCGCGCATCCAGCCGGCCATCGATCTCTTCGCCGTGTTAACCGATGGGCACGGTGCCCATCGTTTCTCGGTTGACCTTGTCACCTGGGACAACGCGGAAGAAAGGTCGAACTGGACAAGCCGAGAGGTTATAATGGATTTGGGTCAAGATCCGCTAACCGTTTACGGCTGGCCGATCCATTTGGCGAATATTCCTTTTCATCGGTCGGGCCTTTATGAATTCCGGTTGGTGTGTGATGGCGAGGTCATCGCCCGTGAACCACTCCTGATGCGGGAAAGTCTATGAATCCGGAATTTCAGAAGGACGGGCCGAACGATTACGCGATCGAGTGCGCGATGTTGCCCGCCGTGAAATTTAATGTCGCCGCCGACCTTGACCCGAAGGACCTTGAGGGCATTCCCGTCGGCGGCTTCGAGAATTGCCTTGTTCTCCTGCCGAAGACGACGTTCGACGCCTCCCAGGCTGCCGCGTCACCGTCTGAAGTGACCTTGGCGCTTTCCTTCCACTTCTGCGCGGTTTCAACCTCCCTCGCGCAAGACGTGTTGGCGTTCCTGGACACCCTAAACGACTACGATCAATCGCTCGGCGGCCGCGGTCTGAGCCTCGATCCCTCTCGGAGCCGGGGCGGCGACGGCTGGCTGACGGTCGTGCTCCGGGCGAACGAGCGCCAGGGTGCGCCGGCCCGCTTCTCTCAGATGGCCGAACAACTCGGCATCCCCCCGACCAACGGCACGCACGGCACTACGGAAACCCTGGCCGATGGCGGCGCAATCGCTGGCGTAATTTCGCTTATCGAGCGGCACCAACGGCGCGAAAACGGGACGACCGGCGACGGCCCCCGCACGCCTCCGGACTTGGCAGCCGCGCGTAGCCGGGTGCAAACCTATCAAGTTCGGTTCGAGTTGGGCCCGGACGTAATTTGAGGGGAATGGAACTTGCCGTTCGCCGCTTGTGGCTTTGCGGACAGCCCGCAACGCCGCAAGCGGCAATACGTTTACTTGTCGTCGTCGGCCGGCAGGATTTCCAGCACCGTCTCCAGCCGCTTCACCGCCTCGCCCTGGCGGAAGTGAATGGTTTTGACGACGCCGTCAACGGGGCTGCGGATTTCGTACATCTTCAATTGCGTCCGCGCTTGATTCTGCTGGCGTTGCGCCACGACCACATTCGCCTGCTTCGCCACTACTTCCTGCGCATAGCGCTCGTAGGTCAACTTTGCGCCCCGGATGTCCTCTTGCGAGTAGGCATTTGGGACTCTTTTGATGGCTTCCGCCATGCCATCCAACCGTGACTTGGCGTCCTCCTTCGTCTTGACGGTCGTCAACAAGTCGGCTTCGGCCGCCACGGTTCTTGCTTCCATAATGGCTAGTTCATCGAGGGCCAGCACGTCGTTAACACGGGCCAGAAGCTGGCCCGTTTTCACCGTATCGCCTTCGCGCAGCCGCCGATATTTCTGCTTGCCCACGACAACCACGTCCTTGTCCGCGACCTTGTCGTCCGGGTTGATCTCGGTCAAGATGCCCAGCAACCGACCGTCTACTTCGCTCGGCACCTTGATCGTCCGCAGCACCGGCGCAGGTGCGTGAGGCACCGATTGCGCGCCATTCACGGGAGGGGACTGGCCGCGTGGCGCGGACGCTGCTTCTGCCGCGCCGTAAAACGCCAGGCCACCCGCGCCGCCGCAGACCGCCAGCGCGGGCGAGTCCCTTCGTTTATATTCTGATAATGGCAGCGCGTGAGGCTGTTCGTTCACCGTGGAGTCTGCGCTTGAGAGTAGCCACCATGACCGTCACCGCGTACGTCAGCATCGGTAGCAACGTCGAGCCGCGGCGGCAATACATGCACGACGCGGCTACCCTGCTGCCGGAGCAACTCGACCCTGACGGAAAATACGAATGGCATTGGTCCTCGACTTATGAGACCGCGCCCGTAGGTGGCCCGGCGGGGCAGGGGCCTTACCTGAACGAGGTGGTCGGCTTCACCACCGACCTTGCCGCGCCGGAGATAATGCGGCGGTTGCTGGAACTCGAAGCCAAACTGGGGCGCGTGCGTCAGGAACGCTTCGGCCCGCGCACCATCGACCTCGACCTGCTGCTGTACGGCGATTTAGTCCACCACGACGAAACGCTGACGGTCCCGCACCCGCGGATGCACGAACGCCTGTTCGTCCTGCAACCACTCGCCGAGATCGCGCCGGGGGTGGTGCATCCCGTACTAAAGCGGACGATCGCGGACCTGTTGGCCGACTTGACCGGCACGCGGATTATCAGCGCTTCGCCTGGCCGGGAATTGACCGGAAAGACAGCGCTGGTAACGGGTTCGACGAGCGGCATCGGCCGCGCCATCGCACTCGAACTGGCCGCGGCGGGCGCGAACGTCCTCGTCAACGGTCGCCACTCCGTGGAAGCGGCGGAAGCTGTCGCCGCCGATGTGCGCCGGGCGGGCGGTAAGAGCGCAGTCCTTTTGGCCGACCTCCGCGACCCGGAAGAGTGCCGCCGGCTCGTGGACCGGGCTTGGGATGTTTGGGAATGGCTCGACATTTTGGTCAACAACGCGGGTGCCGATACCTTGACCGGCGAAGCGGCGAAATGGTCGTTTGAACGCAAGTTGGAAGAATTGCTGACGGTCGATGTGAAAGCAACGATGTACCTCAGTCGGAGCATCGGCCGCCGGATGAAGGATGAGGGCGGCGGCGTCATCCTGAACATGGGCTGGGACCAGGCCGAAATCGGCATGGAGGGCGACAGCGGCGAGTTGTTCGCGGCGACCAAGGGGGCCGTCATGGCGTTCAGCCGCAGCCTGGCGTTGAGCCTCGCGCCCGAGGTGCGCGTCAACTGCCTGGCTCCCGGTTGGATTCAAACGGAGTGGGGCAAGAACGCTTCTTCGGCCTGGCACAAGCGGGTGAAGCGCGAAACGCCCTTACAGAAATGGGGCCACCCGGACGACGTGGCACGGATGGCGCGGTGGCTGGTGTCGCCGGCGGCGGGTTACGTTACCGGACAGGTGGTTCGCTGCAATGGGGGGGCGGTAAGGTAGGGAGTGCAAAGCCGCAAGCGGCGGATCAGGGTTGGGGGTCGAAGCGGTGGGCCAGGCGGCGACTGTTGATGTCGAGGGCTTCGAGGATTTTGACGACGGGGCCGGTGTCGATACCCCAGCTTAAAGCCCAGCAGATGATGTCGAGGTTTTCCTGGCCGGACTTCAGGCGGTCGAGGATGCGGTCCAGGAGCAGCGTGTTGTCGTGAAAGCGGCGTTCGAGGAGGCCGAAGTCGCCGCGGTCGAGTTCGACCCAGAAGCGTTTACCCTGCAAGTGTTCCAGCCAGCGCGCCCGCAGGTAGCCCCACCAGTGACACTGGACCCAACGGCGGATAGCGGCCTCACCGAGGTCGCAACCCGCCTTTTCGCTTTCGATCCATTTGAAACGCAGCGCTTCCTGTTCGCCGTCGATGTAAACGCTGGCTCTTTCCATGGGTCCAAACCCCTTGGTACTCTGTCCCAATTGGCCCTCACTAAACGTCCGTGCGAGTTCAGGAAGTTTCCTCAGGCGTTTAATAATCCTACCGCGATTGTACTTGCCGTGCAAGGTAGTTCCAGCCCCTACCACGCCGAAGGTCGGGCCAGATTGCCTGAAAGGACAATTTTACCAAGCGGGCGTCGAGTGCGGGAAGATCGGGGGTCGGGGGTCGGGGGTCGGGGGTCGGGGGTCGGAAGAGGGGCAATAAATAGCTGTTAGCTGTCAGCTATTAGCTGTCAGCCAATTCCGACACCCGACACCCGACACCCGACACCCGACACCCGACACCCGATCTTTCATTCCGCCTTGCCCTGCAACCCCGGCAAGGCGATTGCCAACTCGGTCTTGCGGTAGCCGAGCGAGCGCAGCACTTCCAGCACTTCGCTCCAGGTCGGGAACGGGCGGCGGTTGGCACGCTTGTACTGGTCCATCGCCTTCATGAAAATGATCTCTTCGTCGCTGTAATCCTTCTCGCAAGTGGTCGGATCGACCTGGCGGCGGCGTTCGCCGAGATTGCGGCGTTCCTTGCCTTCGCGGCGATCGACGGTCACGGGGATTTCCCGCGTCCGACGGTCGTTCCGGTGACGGCGGTCGTCGCCCCGGCGCTCCGTGACGACGAAATTCGAGGGTGACGCTTCTTCGGTACTCATGGTGGTGACTCCAACGGGCCGGCGAATAACGGGTTCCCGGCGATCTGCGCCGACCGGGAACCGGAATGAGTCGCTTGACAGTACAAATTGCCCTTACGGAGTATAGCTCACAGTCCGGAGATGACAAATTTGCGGGTAAAGAAATCGGCTGCTGCACGCGGCTCGTTTGGAAAGGAAGTTACGCCTGCCGCTGCCGTTCGCTCAAGTAGGCCGCCAAGGCATCGCGCCAGGGCCGCAGCGGTTTTACACCGATCCGGTCGATGCCGACGCCCGAGAGGACGCTGTAGCGCGGCCGCCGGGCCGGGGCGCTGTATTCGCGGCTGGGAATCGGCGTCAGGTCTGCCGGGACGCCGCTCAATTCAAAAACCGCCCGCGCCAGCTCGTGCCAGGAACAGTGGCCGGCGTTGGTAACATGGTACAAACCCGTACGCTTCAGGGCCAGCATTTCGACCGTCGCCGCCGCCAGGTCCACGGTATAGGTCGGCGTGCAAAGCTGGTCGTCCACGACGCGCAACGGCTTGCCCTGGCCGGCGCTGCGTAACATTGTCTCCACGAAATTGCCGCCCTTGCCGCCGCTGCCCCAAACGCCGTACAGCCCGCAAGTGCGGAGGATCAGGTGCCGCGGACAGGTCATGCGGATCAGGTGTTCGCCCGTGAGCTTGCTGAGGCCGTACTGGTTCACCGGCCCCGGCGCGTCGGCCTCGTCCCACGGTGTCGTACGCGTCTCGTCGAGGCCGAAAACGTAGTCCGTGCTGAAGTGGACCAGGCTGCAATCTAGCTCGTGGCAAATATGGGCCAGTTTGCCGACGCCCCAGGCGTTGACCGCGAAGGCGGTTTCGCGGTCGGTCTCGGCGCGATCGACGAAATTGTAGGCGGCACAGTTGACCACCACGTCGGGCTTGAGGGCCGTGAGCGTCGCCGTCAGCAGGTCGGGTTTGGTCAGATCGGCGTCGGCGCGCGTCAAGCGGACGACTTCACCCGCCAGACGGGGGCACAGGTCGCGGCCCAGTTGTCCCTCGGAACCGATGACGGCGTATTTCATCGGGAATATCCTCGGTTTTGCCGCGTGCGGCTGAGCGCTCCCAATCGCAAAGCCGCAAGCGGCGGATGCGGTTGCTAGAATGATATAAAGTTCCACCCACCCGGAGGACCGCGCCGTGTCGTTGACTGAAGCCCCGTCGGTGTCGCAGCTGGAAACCTTTCCGAACCCCAACCCCGGCCGCGACTACGTCATTGAGATCGTCTGCCCCGAGTTCACGAGCCTGTGTCCCAAAACCGGCCACCCCGACTTCGGCACCATTACCTATACCTACACGCCCGGCCTGAAGTGCGTCGAGTTGAAATCGTTGAAACGGTACCTGCAACGCTTCCGCAACCAGGGTGCCTTTTACGAGACGGTGGTCAACCGCCTGCTGGACGATTTCGTGGCCGCGGCGCAGCCCGTGCGGTGCCAGGTGGTCGGCGCGTTCACGCCGCGCGGCGGCATCACGACGCGGGTCTCCTGCGTCTACCAGGCCGACGCCGCCCAATGAACCTTGGCTCGACGGATGGAGTTTTTTGAAGTGCCAAATAGCTCTCTCGAAACGTGCGTCCGTCGAGCTTCGCGTTGGTCCTTAGAGCGTTCGGAAAAAAGGAGATCGCGAAGGCGGCGAGTCCGCAGCGCGAAGCAAGGACGAGCGCGAAATGCCGGGAACCGTGCCGCTCGTCCTTGCTTCGCGCTGCGGACTCGCAGGCCCGACGGAAGCGCGTCTCCTTCTTTCCGGACTCTCTTATTTCCTCAATTCCTCCAGGACGCGTTTCCCTTCTTCGGAAAGTTCGGGCACCGCTTCAAGGTTCTTGATCACCAATTTTCGACTGGCCGCGAGACCGCGCGTCACATTCTCGTTAGCATTCCCGCGCAAGGAGTGTAGCTGTCGCCCCAGTTCGACAAGGGCGGCGCTCACTTTCGGTTCGCGGAGGACCATCGCCCACTGGCTTTCCGTCGTGTCACGCGGGAAGAAATTGAGACTCGCTCCGGTAAGCGCTCGGACCAGTTGCTTCTGCCATTCGCCATCCTGGGGGTCCTTTTCGACCAGCCGGCGATAGAGTTTCAATTCTTCGGAGAAATGGGTCCACTTATTGACGGCCGCTTCCGCGGGTTGCTTGCCGATCTCGCTCGCGCGCGCGATTTGAAAGAGGGTTACGATCCGGCCTTGCTGCCAATCGACGCTGTTCGGCGAACGCTTCAAGATTTTGTCGTAGTTTCCCAGCGAGGCGTCGAGTTTTTTCCGGGCTTTGCGACCGAGTTCCGCAACGTCCGCGCCGGCGAAAACCGTCAGGTCGAGGTGGCGTTCGCCGATCCGGCTTTGGAAGTTGGCAACGTCCGCCAGGTTGAAGTAGTTCTCCACGTCGGCGTCGACTCGTTGCTGAAGCATTTTCTCCAATTCTTCCATAAGCTCTATCTGCGAACGGAGGTTGGCCGCGTGCTTGTCGTTCGACCCCACGACGGCCTTCGATTCGCGTTGTTTCATGAGGTAGGCGCAACGCAGCGATTCGCGTTGCCAGCCCAGGTGGGAAGGGTCGCGCAGGGCAAAGCGGTCGGCAATGGTGCGCGATTTCGTCAGGTTCTCTTCGATCTCCTTCGGGTTGGTCTGCGCCTGGGCCAGGCTGTTGAGGCCGCGGACCAAGTGCAGTTGAATTTCCGAATTCCACGGGTCGTTCTGGGCGACGCCCTCGTAGACGCCACAGGCCTGACGCATCAACTTCTGACTTTCCGCCGGATCGCCGTGCTGGCTCAAGAAGTTGCCCACCCGCTCCATGCTGATACCCAGGCCGATTTGGATGTCCACGTCTTTCGGCGACTGCGCCGCCGCGTCCGCGCGCAACTTAAACCCGCGCAGGTAGACTTTTCGCGCTGCCTCGACCTCGCCAAGGGCGAAGAGCTGATTGCCGAGAAACGTGTAAGCGCTGGCGAGAACAGCGCCGGCCAACTTCGGGTCGTCGGCGGCCCCGCACGCTTCGAGTTCCGCGGCGCACGCCTGAAAGCCCGCGACCGATTCGTCGTCGTGGCCCTGGTCGAGAAGAATCCAGGCCCGGCGATAAACGGCCTTGGCTTTCGCGATGCGCAGCGCCTTGTCATCGGGGTTTGCCGCCAGGAGTCGGTCGTAAAATCCCAGAGACGTTTCCGCGGCGCGGCGCGCTTTGGAAGTCTGACCGGTTTCGCGCTGCAATTCCGCGAAGAGTCCAAGCGTTCGCGCCTGCGATTCGACGGCCTCCCGACTGGGTGACGGGTCGGCGAGTAGTTCCTCGTAAATGCGGTTGGCGCGATCGACGATGGCCACGACCGTCGGGCGCTCGGTGCCGAGGATGGGCCGGATGCCGCGGGCCAGTTCGTCGGTCATGGCGTCGGCGGCGCGGAGCGCCCGGCGGTGGCTGGCTTCCGCTTGCTCGCGGGCCTGGCGTTCCAGACGCTCGGCTTCCTCGGCCTGTTGCCGGGCGTGCCGCTCGCGCTGCTCCGATTGATTGAGGAGGAGGATGCCGGCAATCAAGATCGGCACGGCCACCAGCAAGGCCACGCCGCCGCTCGTCACGAAAAGGCGATGGCGCCGGCCCCAGCGGCGCAGGCGCAACGAGAGCGGCTCCTGCCACGCGGTCACCGGTTCGTCGGCCAGCCAGCGTTCCAGGTCGGCCGCCAGGTCCGCCGCCCCGGCGTAGCGGTCGGCCGGACGCTTGGCCAGCGCCTTGCGGCAGATCGCGTCCAGCGCGGGCGGCGTCTGGGCCACCACGGAACGGGGCGGTTCGACCGCGTCGTGGACCACCCGGCGGAGGACGGTCATCGTGTCGTTGCCGGGAAACGGCGGTCGGTCGGTGAGAACCTGGTAAAGGATGGCCCCCAGCCCGTAAACGTCGGTGGTCGGGCCGAGCAGGTCCAACCGGCCCTCGGCCTGCTCCGGCGCCATGTACGCCGGCGTGCCCAGGACCTGACCGGCCAGCGTCGCGTCCGCCTCCGCCGCCGCGATCGGGGCCGGCGTATCGACTCCCCCGCTGTCGTCGGCAGCGCCGGTCACCTTGGCCAGACCCCAGTCCAGCACGATGACCTCGCCGTAGTCGCCCAGCACCACGTTTTGCGGCTTGAGGTCGCGGTGGAGCACGCCGCGGCTGTGGGCGTAGGCGATGGCGTTGCACACCCCCACCACGTTCGACACCAGCCGCCGCAGGCCCAACGCCTCCGTACTGCCTCCGGCCCGCTCCTTATGGTAGGCCTCGGCGGCCTCGGCCAGCGTGCGGCCGCGCACGAGGCGCATGGTGTAGAACGGCGTGGCGTCAACCCCTTTGCTCACCTCGTAGATCGGCACGACGCCGGGGTGCTCCAACTGGCCGGTCACCTGCGCCTCGCGCAGGAACCGCGCCAGCGCCGCGGAGTTGTCGGAGCGCTCCGGACGCAGTTCCTTCAAGGCGACGTCCCGCCCCAGGGCCGGGTCGCGCGCCACCCAAACGCGCCCGATGCCGCCGGTCGCGTGCAGCCGGCTGAGGGTGTAACGCTGACGCCCCTCGGGCCGGTATTCGGTCGTCGCCAGGAGCACGTGCCCGAGCGGCGGCGGCGTGGGCGGCGCGATGGACGCATGGATGTCGGCGTCGGCGAGGCCGGCCAGCGAGCGGCGGACGTCGTTGGTGGTGACCTCCATGAGCGAGGCGCGGGCGTCGCCCTGGTGCTTGCGGAGCTTGCGCTCCAGCAGCTTTTCGATGTCGGCGCGGTCGCACGGGGTGAGCCAGCCGCGCTCGACGAGCAAATCGGCCAATGGCGAATCCTTGCGGCTGGACCACAGGGTACACGCCTCGGCGAACTGGACGGGGTTGAGCAGATCGGCCTGGAGTGCCAGCACGCCGAAAAGCAGGTTGCGATCGGTCAACATCGTCGTACTCCGCGGGGGTCGGTGGCCCGTCCTCGGCACGAACGCCGCGCCCCTGAGTACGCCGCGCCGGTTCGGAAGCGCCGAAGATACTTTAAGCGGCTCTGGATCGCAAGGAAATTGCTACCGCCCAGGGCCCACGGCCTCGACTATTTTGTTGACGAACCGGCAAAGTCTGGCATAATCGGGAGCATTCGAGAATTCGACTCGAAGCTGTTTTCCGCCCGGAGTCCGAAGGAACTACGCTGCGTAACCGTTCACTCCCCCCCTTACGAAGGGGGGGTAGGGGGGGTGGAAATAGCGCCATGACCGACTACATCCGTTCTTAACCCCCCCTGCCCCCCCTTCGTAAGGAGGGGAGTGAACGGTTGCTACGCTGCTTTACCTGTGTCCCGCATCCGCACGAGGGTTCCGTCATGATCCGAGCAAATGGCGTCACTATTCTGGGACTTGCCCTGGCCGTCTTGACGCAGGGGGGGCTAACGCTTGCGTCACCCGGGGCAAGCGACAGCGAACCGGCCGCGCCGAAAGCCCCTTCCAAGGATACCAATCGGGTCTCCGCAGCGGTTGCCAATTTTTGGGCGACGGGGGTTCAGGTTGACGCGGCGACACCCTGGAGGCTGGCCCTCCATTCCTACCGCCTCGGCAAAGCAGGCGATGGCCCGAAAAAGCTCGTCGAATCGCCCTACTATCCGTCGAAAGTCGGCACGACCTGGACTTATGAGCTGAACGACAAGGAACTCGTCTCGAAGATTACCGCCCACGAGGAGATGCACGACATCCTGTGTATCAAGGTTGAATCGACCGTGGCCGGGAAAACGGTTGCCACCGAGCACATCTCCATCGCGGCGGAAGGTGTTTCGCGCGTCGCGTTCGGAAGCAATCATCCGGACAAGCCGTTGCTGTTCCTCAAGCTGCCTGTCAAAATTGGCGAGCGTTGGAAAGTGGATGTCAAAGTCGGACTGGAGACGGTTGTCGGCGAATTCACAACCAGTGAGGAAAAGGTCAAGGTTCCGTCAGGGACCTATGACGCCATCAAAGTGGATGGGGAGTTTCAACTCAACGGGGTTGATACCCAATTTACTTACTGGTTTGCCAAGGATGTCGGCGTCGTCAAGCAATATATCAAAATGCCGACCGCCGAGATCACAAGCGAACTGAAGAAATTCGACCCCGGAAAATGAAAGGGAACGGGGGCTCGCTGGTAGGCCTGAATTTGGACGGTGCGAATGGGGAACTGCCGGGCACTTTGTAACCGTTCACTCCCCCCCTTACGAAGGGGGGGTAGGGGGGGTGGATGCCATGACGGAGTAGTTTAATCGTTCTTGACCCCCCTACCCCCCCTTCGCAAGGGGGGGAGCAGTTGATGCCGCTGAACGGTTACGGCACTTTTTTCCGTTGCCCTGTCAAACGGCACGACGTTAGAGTACGATTTGATCGGATCGCCTTGGTCTCGACCCCGTCATCCCCCAGAGGGCCGGACGATGCTGGCCACGAAGGTCATCTGTCCCAACTGTTCGCGCACGCTCAAGTCCGCGACGCCGTTGCCCGTCGGCAAGAAGGTGCTGTGCCGACAGTGCGGCACCTCGTTCGGCGTGCAGCCGGACGACGGCCCCAGCACCCCCGCGCCGACTCGGCAGCTGGCCGACCCGGAGCCGGCCGACCCCGCGCCCGGCGGGATGAGCAAAGGGCTGATCTTCGGCGGCATTATCGCCGGCGTGTTGTTGCTGATGGTCGGCGGCAGCGCCGGGGTCGTCGCCATCTCCCTGCTCAAGCACCGCGCGGCGGACAAGCTTGCTCAGGCAGCCGCCACGCCGGAGTCCATCGCGCCCGTCAAGCCCCACGAGGACAAGCCGACCGCCATCGTCCACGAGGTCGAGAAGCCCGCGGAGAAACCGTGGCTACCCGCCGAGGAGCAGGCGAAGGTCGATAAGGCAATCGCGCGCGGCCTGGAATACCTGCGCAAGCAACAACAGCCCAACGGCATCTGGGGGGCGGGGTTCCACCCCCACGCCATGGCGGCTTTACCCGGCCTCACGCTGCTCGAATGCGGTGCCAAGGCCGACGACCCGCAGATCGTCAAGGCGGCGGAACTGGTGCGGCAACACGTCAAAATCATGAACGACACTTATGGCCTGGCGTTGTGCATCCTCTTCCTGGACCGGCTCGGCGACCCCAAGGACAAGCCGTACATCCGGACGATGGCCCTGCGACTCGTCGCGGGACAGACCAGCAACGGCGGTTGGACCTACAACTGCCCGCTATTAAACGAGAAGGACGAGCGCGAACTGCTGGAGGTTTTGCAGGACAGCCGGCCGGCG
This sequence comes from Gemmatales bacterium, assembly GCA_038231495.1. Lineage (GTDB taxonomy): Bacteria > Planctomycetota > Planctomycetia > Gemmatales > Gemmataceae > JBBRLG01. The sequence goes on from JBBRLG010000079.1 coordinate 12,502, forward strand.
CGGGCACCCGAATCGAATACGGGCCGACCTGCCGGTGCCGGCGCAGGCGGCCCCGGCGAGAGTTCGGGACGGCCGGGCGAGAAGGGCGGCAACTCCGGAGCACCCAACCGCGACCCCCAGGACCTCGATCTGCCGTTCAAAAGCGGTAATCCCAACCCGCCAGGCGTTAACCCCATGCCGGGCAACCTCAAGGGCGACAAGACGAAGCCGTCTGAGCCGGCGGCAGCACGGGCCACGCTGGAAAAGCTAGCGCCCGCGCTGAAGAAGGTGATGGCGTTGCAACCGGCGGAGGCATCCACCCGGCCGCTGGCCCCCACGGGTGCCAACGCCGCCAACGACAACTCGAACACGCAGTTCGCGATTTTGGCCATCTGGGTGTCCGGCCGCCACGACGTGCCGACGGAAAAGGTCTGCGCCCTGATCGACCGTCGTTTTCGCACCAGCCAGGGGACGGGCGGCAACTGGGGGTACAACTACTCTGTCAACAACGCCATACCCATCGGGTCGCCGGCGATGACCGCTGCTGGCCTGCTCTGTTTGGCGGTCGGCCACGGCGCCACCGCCCCGGCCCCCGGCGAGAAAGCGCCGTCCAAGGAAGGCCTGGACGACGAGGCGATCAAGAAAGGGTTCAAGCACCTGAGCGAACACCTCGGCAAGTCGGGCAAGACCCGCGGCCGTCAACCGGCCGGTCTGGGTCTTTACTTCCTGTGGTCGGTGGAGCGGGTGGGCGTGATGTACAACTTGCGCACCATCGGCGACAAGGACTGGTACGCCTGGGGTTCCGAGGTCATCCGCGACCACCAGAACGCCGACGGCAGCTGGTCCATGGGCGGCTATCCCGGGTCTTACCCGCAGGTCGATACGTGTTTCGCCCTACTCTTTCTGAAGCGTGCCAACCTCGCCAAGGACCTGTCCACCAAGATCGAGTACCTCATCGACATCAAGGGCGTCGGCAACCGCAATTGATGCCGCGCGTCCCCCACCGGGGCGGCTTTGCACAAAAATGTCATTTTGGCAGCTAGGCGAGTCCGCCAAAGACCTTGCAGTCCTCCACGGTTGGCGGACCGGGTTCAAAAGCGGCCCGCGCGCGGCAACCAGTGGAATTCGTTTCATTCACCCAACCACACACCCCCCCGAACGAATTTCCCAAGGTGCAACTTCTGGCTGGGCAAAGACTTAAAGCATTCGTTCCAGGACGTGCCGCCACGCCACGTCCTGGAACCCAGGCTACTTCCTTTGCCACCCGAGTTTGAACCAGGCCCGTTCGCCACTCCACCACCGTCTTCCGGCAGAGGCGCAAAGCTCTATCGAAAACCCTTTTTTGTGCAAAGCCCACCGGGGCGGTCGCGATTCGTTTTTCAGGGCCAATCGACGCCGCCGCTAAACGCCGACGCGCCCGCGGAAAGCTCACCGCTTCACCGGGCGCATCGGCCTTGCCCTTCGACACTTTTCTTTACGACCCGTCCCCCTTATGGCCCTCGCGTGAAGAACTGGTCAAAACCGGCCCGATGTGGTGGTGCGCGCCGCGCTTCTTGCTACAATGAGGCGGTGGAAACGACGGAGCGCTTCCGGACCCCTTCGGACCGTAGCATGGATGACGGAGAACCCAATGCCCTACCACCAAAGCCAAGCGGACGCTGCCGCATTCGACGCCTTCCCGGCCGGGCGTTTGGTGTTTTATGAATACTGTATCTCCCTGGTATTCATCACGTTACGCCGTCCGAGCCGGTTGATTCGGCTACCCGTCGGCAGCCGGGGCGTGTGGCAGGGGTTGCCGTATACGCTGGTGACATTCTTTCTGGGCTGGTGGGGTCTGCCCTGGGGCATCATTTACACGCCTTTGGTGCTCTGGACCAACCTTTCCGGCGGGCGCGAGATCACCGCCGAGGAACAGCGGCGCTGGCAGCCGGTTCGCTTGACGGCAGGCTCGGAATCCTGACCTCAAGACCGGTTACCCCTACGGGTTGCGGCTGAAGGTAGTTGTAATGGGACGCGTCCGGACGGTCACGACCCTGTTGTCGGTTCTCGTTGCCGCCGGGACGGTGCGGGCGGGGGTGTATAACCTCGCGGAGCGCCGCGCCGTGCCTTCGATGGCGCAACTGGACCGAGACGTACGCCTCCAACTGCTGGAAATGACGCCCAAGTCCATCAACGGCGACATCGGCGAACTGCGCGGGTCGGACGATCGCACCCTTGTGGCCGCGGAAAAGGCGAAAGAGACGACTTCGTTTCGCAACCGCTACCTCGGCCAGGCGGAAAAGCTGGAAACGAAGCAGAAAGCCGGACCGCTGGCCGTCACGGACGCCATCGACCTGTCCGCCTGCTACCTGCGCCTGGGGCGTGCCGACAAGGCGGTGGCGCTCCTGGAAGAAACGTTGGCCAAATTGCCGAAAGACGAGCCGCATCAGTTTCTGGTCCTGCTGAACCGCGCGGCGGCCTACGAGACGACGCCGGAATACCTGGACCGGGCGATTTTGTCGCAGAAACAAGCCCTGCGCGCGTGGCCGACGGAGTTGCCGGGGTGGAAGCTCGACGATCTGCTCTGGTACCGCCGGGCGGAGCAATACTACCTGACGCTGTTGCAGACGCGGTTTGCCGAGCTGCAGCGCAACGGTGGCCGGCCGCTGGCGAACCCGTCGATCGATGCCCTGTTCCCGATCCGGTCGGCGGACCCGATGGTGAAGGCGTACTTCGGCGGCGGCAGTCGGCCTTACCGTGCCGGTCCGGCATCGCCGGAAGCGTGGGACGAACTACCGCCGGATGCCTTCGCGCTTGTCGTGCAGCTGATGCTGTGGCTGCCCAACGACGCCCGTTTGCGCTGGCTTTACGCCGAGTTGCTAAACGCCCGCGGCGAGGTCAAGGCGGCGGCGGAAGTGCTGCACGATTTGAGCTACAACTGGGGCATGAGCGGCGTGTCGGAACTGATGGCACACCGCTCAGTCGTCAAGCGGGCCGCCGACGAGTTGCCGGATAAACCGGAAGCGGAAACCCAGGTGGCTCCCATGACGGCGACGCCACCGTCAGCGCCGGTCCCGAAGGCGTCGGACCTGTGGGTGCCCGACTGGCGGCAGCTGGCCGGCGGCTTCTTCGCCGGCGCGGTGGTGACGGCGCTGGTGATGATGCAAGTGCGCGAATGGGCGCGGCGGCGCGGCGAACGGAGTTAAGGACTCCTTAACCGAATGGCGCGCCGGGAGCGTGAGCGACCGGAGTTCATGCGGAGATAAACTCCGGTCGCTTACGCTCTCGGCTCGCCAAGTACCGGAGGCTCCGAATGATGGTGCAAGCAGGTCCGACGGCCGTCGTCACGCCCTTGCTCATCGGTCGCAAGGAATACCTTGCGTTTCCGGAATGGGACGTGCGTCGCCTGCGGGTGAAGGTCGATACCGGCGCTTTCCACGCCGCCCTGGACGTGGCGGCCTATGAATTGCATCGGGGGGCGGACGGCCAACTCGTCGCCCGGTTGTCGCTGTGCCTGGACCGCAAGCACCCCGACCGCCGCACCGTCGTCCACGCCCCGGTGGTGAAGATGGTCGGCGTTACCAGTTCGACCGGCGTGCGCCAGGAGCGGCCGCTGCTGGAAACGACGATCCGGCTCGGGCCGGTCGAGAAGCGCATCCTCCTGACGGTGACCAACCGTTCCGGTATGCGTAGCCGGATGCTGCTGGGGCGGGAGGCGCTGGCCGGCAGTTTCCTCGTGGACGTGAGTCGGAAATACCTCCTGCGTTCGGAACAACCAGAGCAGAGGACTTAACCATGCGGCTCGTCATCTTATCGCGGCAGGAATCGCTGTACAGCACCCGCGTGCTGTTCGAGGCCGCCCAAAACCGGGGCCACGACGTCCAGGTCATGGACACGCTCCAGTTCGACATCCGCCTCAGCCGCCGCAACCCGGAGCTGTACTACCAGGGCGAACCGGTCGGCCCGGTGGACGCGGTCATCCCGCGCATCGGGGCGTCGATCACGTACTTCGGCCTGGCCGTCGTCCGCCAGTTCGAGATGATGGGTGTCTATTGCCTCAACGAGTCGCAGGCCATCGCCCGGTCGCGGGACAAGCTGCGCTGCCTGCAACTGCTCAGCCGGCACGACATCGGCATGCCGCCCACGGTCTACACGCGCCAGGCCGAACACGTCCCCGATTGCATCGAGCGCGTCGAGGGGCCGCCGGTCGTCGTGAAATTGTTGCAAGGCACGCAGGGCATCGGCGTGGTGCTGGCCGAGACCGCGATGGCCGCCGGCTCGGTGATTGAGGCGTTCCACGGCCTCGACCAGAACATCCTCATCCAGAAGTTCATCAAGGAGGCCAAGGGGGCGGACATCCGCGCGTTCGTGGTGGGCCGCAAGGTCGTGGCGGCGATGAAGCGTCAGGCGCTGGCCGGCGAGTTCCGCTCGAACATCCACCGGGGCGGCAAGGCGAAGAAGGTGCGCCTGTCGCCGGAGTATCGGCACACGGCCCTGGCCGCGGCGCGGGTCCTGGGTTTGACGGTGGCCGGCGTCGATTTGATCGAGTCGGACGAAGGGCCGATGGTGATGGAAGTGAATTCGTCGCCGGGCCTGGAGGGCATTCAAAAGGCGACGAACATCGACGTGGCCGACGCGGTGATCGACCACATCGAGCGCGAGGTGACGTTCCGTCCCAGGGATCCGCAGAAGCAGGCGTCTTGACGGGCTTTCGGCAGTCGAAGATAATCCAGGTGTTCCCTGTAGCCACAAGCGGCCCGCTTGTGAGCTGAACCCGCGCAGAAGCCAGCAAGCGAGCCGCTTGCGGCTACGCCCGTAGCCACAAGCGGCCCGCTTGTGAGCTGAACCCGCGCAGAAGCCAGCAAGCGGGCCGCTTGTGGCTACGCCCGTAGCCACAAGCGGCCCGCTTGTGAGCTGAACCCGCGCAGAAGCC
>JBBRLG010000080.1:0-17088 GCA_038231495.1 Gemmatales bacterium
TAAAGAATGTCTAGCCTCTGGAGGCCCCTTTGGCAATCCTTTGATTGACGTAACACGTATAACGTCAATCAGTTGCACATAAGCGGAAGGCCGGTTACGCCCAATTGATTACGATGAAGCGGCTGCAAATTCGGCTGACTGGCGGCGATAAGTACGGGCACTGGTGGTTTGAAATCGGCGATCCGTCCGACCCCGACTCCGAAAGCTACGGCTGGTGGCCTGAACGCCCGGTTAGCTTGGGGGAAACCTTGGGCGGCATTCAGGGAGTCCTGAATGCCAGCTATGCTGGTGGAACGCTAACCCGGGACCGCCACCACGGGGAAGAATCCGGCGAGAAGTTCGGTTTGATCGAGGTGTTCCATCCCTTGGTGGCCGCTTCTGACACCCGAACCGATGACGAGATTGCCGCCTGCCTACGGCACTTCGCTCAGACGTATGCTGGCGAGTGGCGGTGGACGTTTGGTTACGGAACGAACTGTCACACCTTCCAAGAGGAAGCCATGCTCAAGTGTGAGTTGCGAAAGTCGGCACCCAAAAGTTTGCTATGATCGCTCGGCAGTGCCCTTCAAATCCTTTCGTGTTTCTCCATGACTGAGGCGAATATGACCCCGACCATTGACACGCCGGTCGTCCCGCTGGCCGATCCCGGCTACTACCTGTGGTGCGCGTGCTATGAAATCCCGTTCCGACCGACCGATCCTGTGGCGTTTGCGGATACGGAGGGGGTGCGGTCTTTCTACCTTGCCTACCATGACCAAGCCGAGCGAGTTGTGCGGATCGACAAACTTTGGCTCGTTTGGGCGGAGAAAGAACCTCGCATGGTGGCGCTGCCCATTGCAAGAGAACCCGGCTCCACCATTTACTTTGCCGTGACGGTCGATTCTGCTGGCGGTACAGCGCAGGTCGGACAGCAATTGGAATATGTGGAAACCGAGGAACTCGACGAGTTTTTCGCAGGGGAAGTTTTGCCGTCTGCCGTGGAATGCAAGGTTAGATGGTTCCGCCGCGAGTTGGCGCTCACGGACACTTTTGCGTACTGGCCAAACGGCCGACTGCGTTCGTGGCTTCAATCCGGGCCGGACCGCGAAACGGTGGAGGAGTACTACGACGCCGACGGGAATAAGATTACCGAACAAACCGTCATGCTTTGACAACCTCTGTCCGTAACTTGCACGGCAGCGATTGACAGCAGCCGACATCCGCCGACATGCTTTCACCGTTACCAAACGGTGTTTTGCTGCGTCGATGAGCGCCGCGGCAGCGGGACGACCAACGCACCTCCGACTTCAAGGTTGAGCGTGCCGAACGTGTCGCCCCGCGTCGCGCGGTTTCAGGAAATCCCACTCGTCTTCGCCTTGCTTCGCCGCCGATTGCGGGGCGAGCGGCCGGGGTGTCGGACCCTCTTGTTCCAGCGGCGGCATCTGGTGTTCGACGACGGACACCCGCGCCGCTACTTCCGTCAACTCCTCGGCCAACAGGCTCAGCGTGCGGACGTGCGTCGGCGAGCCGAAGTGGTACACGTCGGGGTAGGTCAGGTTCACCGCGTCGTCGAGCGTGTCGCCGTTCCAGACGCAGCCGGTCGCCAGGATGTTGATGATTCGCGTCGCGTTCGCGGGCCGGTCTTCGGGCACGTTTTTCAGCGTATTGCCGCCGAGGTAGACGAGCAGGTCGATCGGCACGCCTTCCGGTTCGACGGCGTGAGCCAGGTCGCGCACCGAGTTGGCCCCGAAGCTGAAGCCGACCAGCACGAAACGGGCCTCCGGGTCTTCCTGGTGAATGCGGCAGATTTCCTTGGCGAAATACGACGAGTGGTAAAGCTGGCCATAATACGTCTTGATGAAGCCGAGCGATTGGACGTAGTTGCGCAACCCCTTGAGGTTGGCGCAGTCGAGCGGGTCCATGCCGTGAACGATGAAAACGTAGACGCGGTTGCGGGCGCAGCGTGGGACTTCCGCACAGCAGGCCGTCTGCTCCGGCGGCGGGGCGTGAACCGGGTTGAGGCAACTCACGCAACCGGCCTGCGCGCAGAGCAACGGCAGTCCGACCAACCCGACCAAGCACCGCAGCCAGCGTGTGTCCCGTGTCATGCCCGGTCGCCTTCCTTTCCGCGACGCCCTCAACCCGCGGGGAGAACGTCGGCCGCCTCGTCGGTCGAAAATGCCGGCTTTTGCGCGTCCGTGGAGATTGCCTGTTGTGCCGAAGCACAAGGTTCTTCGGCGGGTAAGGGGGGCGCGCTGTAGAGGTTTGGTAAGAGATGATCCGCCGTTGCCGTTGACCGGGCAAGGCGTGCCGGTAATACCGATGCCACCGGCGCGCAAGGCTAGGCGCGGCGCATCGTTCTCACGTCGGACGGCCGGCACCGCCGATACGATGAAGAAGCGCGGCGGTGCGCGCCGGCGGTGCCAATCACGGTTTGTGACGCAGAGGCTCCTCATGATTCGTTTTCGCGGTAGCATCGCGGCGGCGGTCCTCGTCCTGGCGGCGGCGGCGGCACCGGCGGGCGAGTCGGCCAAGCTCAAGCTCGACCCACTCAAGGCCCTGGCGGCGCTGGGCGACAACTCGACCGACGCCCTGGGTGGGGTGCTGCGCCGCGTCCTGATCGAGTCGCTGCCAAACCCGCCTTACGAGGACGACCGCCACTGGGGCGGGCAAAAAGAAGTGCGCGGCCTCGACGGCAAGAAACGGCTCAAGAATGACGGCGACTGGTGGAAGGTGAAGGTGACGACGGACAACCTGCCCGACACGCTCATCCTCGACCTGCGCGACGTGCGCCAGGCCGAGCCGGGCAAGCTGCTCTTCACGACGTTCGTCTCGTTCGACGCCGACGTTGATTACGACAAGCAGGAGTGGAAAAGGGGTTTGCGGCTGTATTCCGGCGAATTGCGCGCCCGGGTGCGCCTGAAGGTGACGCTGCACTGCGAGGTAACAACGCGCGTGGAGGGCGCGGGCAAGATTCTGCCGGACGCGGTGTTCCGTCTGCGCGTGCTGGACGCGGATTTGAAATACGACAACTTGGTCGTGGAGCACGTCGGCGGCATCGGCGGTGCCGCGGCGAAACTGGTCGGCGACGCGGCGATCGGCGGCATGCACCAATGGCACCCGGCGTTCGAGCGCGCCCTGCTGGCGAAGGCCGACGCCGCCGTGGTCAAGGCCGGCGACACGAAGGAAGTTCGCCTCGGGTTGTCGCGGCTGTTCGGCAAGAAGTAAAGGTCGGCTCACCGTGCAAGTTTGCCGCGGAGGTTCGTAACGGTCGCATGCAACAGCGCGGCCCGACGCCGCGCGTCGGATTCCTTGTCGGCGGTTGCCAGCGCCGCATCGAGTTCCTTCCGCAATTCCCGACGTTCACCAAGACCCGGTTTAACTGCGTCGAGACCGCGACGACAAAGGGCACAAATTCTATTGAGATCGCTATTGTCGTCTTTACTTAAGTCCGCGGCGCGCCGGTCAACCGCTGCCAGCACGTCCGCCGCAAGGGCCGGCTGTTGCCGCACCGCTTCGGCATAATCCGCAAACGCCTTGTCGTAATCGCCGCGGCGAAGGTACTCGCTCCCACGGTCCACATACGCCGGGGCGCGGTTCGCGTCGAGCCGCAGCGCCGCGGTGAAATCGCTTAGCGCCTTGTCGTAGTCCGCGCGTGCAGCCAGGCACCGCCCGCGGCCGTGCAGGCTCGCGGCGTCGTCGGGCCGGACCTTGAGCGCTTCGGAGTAGTCGGCCAGCGCCGCCGGTACGTCGCTGCGGCCCCATTGAGCGTCGCCTCGGCGTCGGTACGCCTCGGCCAGCTGTGGATCGAGTTGCAGCGCTTGCGTGTAGGCGGCTACCGCACCGGCAAGGTCGTCCTTTTGGGCGAGAATGCGGCCCTTGGTCAGATACGCCACGGGCAAACGCCAGTCGTGCCACACCGCCTCGTCGCAATCGGCCAGGCCGCGGTCGAGGTCGCCCAGGCGACGGCGCGCTTCGGCGCGGACGCCGTACGCCAGGGCACAGGCGTCGTCGCGCTTCAAGGCGGCGTCACAGTCGGCGACGGCCTTCGTCGGCGCGCCCTGCGCCAGCCAAATTTCTGCACGGTGACAGTAGGCTGTCACCAAGCGTGGATCGAGCTTTACGGCCCGGTCGCAATCAGCCAGGGCGGCGTCGAGCTTTCCTTGAAGCCGGTAGACCTTGCCGCGCTCGCTGTAGGCTACCGCAAAATTCGGGTCGAGCCGCAACGCCTCGTTGTAGTCGAGCACCGCGCGGTCGAGCCGACCGGCCTTGACATACAGGACGCCCCGACGGCAAAAGTCGGCGGCGCTGCGCGGGTTCCAGTGCGGCCGTTGTTCGTCGAGGAAAGCGCGGATTTCGGCGACACCCAGGCAGAACGCGACTTGCTGTTGCGGCCCGACCTTACCAGAGATCAGGCCAGCCACGTCGCCGCGCGCGTCCAACGCCAGGCCGCCGCTGTCGCCCTCGCCGAGCGGGGCTTGCACGATCGCGACCGCCGGGTCGGGGCCTTCGGAAGTTTGGCCGAGGTTGCCGTGACCCAGCTGGCGCACGCAACCGCCGCTGTAAATCCACAGGGCTTCGAGGCGTTGCGGGTTGCTCAGGAAGTGCAGCGGATCGCCCGGCACGGCGGCGGCGCGTGCCAGCGTCGCCTCAAGCGTGTCGTCCGGCAGCGACGGCAGTTCGACCAGGGCAAGGTTGCGCCGGGCGTCCACCGCCAACACAGTGCCGGTGACGCGGTGCCCCTTCTTGACAAGCAACGGCTGCTGGTCCCGGTAGAAGGCGTATTCCGCGACGACCTGGCCGTCCTGGGTTAGCGGAAACGTGGCATCGACCTTCTCGTACTTGCCCACGGAGTCGGCCGTCGTCAGCAGTAACCGCCGCTCGCGGTCCACGACCCAGCCGGATGCCCGCCTCGCGCCCGCCGCCGTTTGCACAAGCGCGAACGATCGCACGGCTTGCCGGTAAATGTCGCGCGGCGCCAAGCCCTCGGCCGGCACCGGCAGCGGGTCGAGCTTGGGGCCGTCGTGGTCGCCGACGAAGCGCCGCACTTCGGCCGCGTCGATCAGCAGGCCGCCGCCGTGCGCCTCCCACACGACCGCCGCCGCGACACCGATCACCTCGCCGCGCTCGTTGACCGCCGGCGCGCCGCTGTCGCCCTCGTTAATCGGTGCCTGCGTCAGCACGACGCGCACGCCCTTGGCCAGTTGCTTGCCGCCGTTGAAATAGCCTTCTTTCCAGACGACGAGCTGCCGCACCGAGCCGGCCGTGTGGACCCACAGCGGGTCGCAGTCGTAGCGGTTGCCGACGAGGTAAAAGCGGTCGCCCGGTTGCGCGCTCATTTCGGCCAGCCGCAATTCACCGACGCCCGGCGGCAGCGACGCCAGCTCGACCAGCGCCAGGTCCACGTCGGCGCTACTACGCAGCACCTTACCGCGCACGACGTAACCTTCTTTTTCGAGCTGCGGCCGTTTTTCGAGGTAGGTGCCGCGCTCCGCGACGATGGCGTTGCCGTCCTTGACCGGAAAAAAGACTTCGACGGTCTTCGCGTCGCCGACGACGTGGTAGTTGGTGACGAGCCAGCGGCGCGAGCGGTCGATGACCCAGCCAGTGCCCTTGCCCTGATCGGGCGCATGAACCCAGGCGACGGCGGGCAGGGTGTGGCGATAGACGACGGCACCGGCGGAGGGTTGGCTTGGAGTGCGCAGCGACGGCCCGCCAGCCAGCGCGGCGGCGAGGAGGAAGGACAACGGCACCAGGCTCCGCGCGGCGGTGCGCGACATGAAAGGCTCCGCGGCGGGTTTGCCGCTTGCGGCTGAGCGCAAAGCCGCAAGCGGCCAATGCGCGATCACACGTCCGTTTTAATCAGGCAGTCGAGCAAACAGTCGATCGCCCGCGGCAAATAGTCGGCCTCGGCGAACACCGGGGCGTTGAGCGGTTGCGTCATCTTGTAACCGACCGCGGTTTGGATCATCTGCCAGGCACCGAGCCGCGCGTCGAGCGATCGGCGGAAGACGCCGCTCTGTTGCCCGTCCGCGATGATGCCGGCGAGCAATGATTCCATGTCCAGGTAGAACGTCCGCAGCACTTCCATGACGGCGTCGTCCGCGCCGTCGAGCAACAGGCGGTGCAGGAGTTGGAAGGCCAACGCATACTCGTTGACGGTCTTGAGGAAGAGGTCCGCGACGGCGTGCAGCTTGGCGAGCGGGTCGCCGAGGACCGCGAGTTCGCTCTCCCAGCGGTCGAGCGAGACGACGCGAATCTCAGCAAGGATGGCGAGGAGGATCGCCTCTTTGCTCTCGAAATAGCGGGTCAACAGCGCCTCGGTGACGCTGGCGGCTTCCGCGATCTGCTCAGTCGTGGTGGCCGCAAAGCCGACGTTGGCGAAGGCGAGGGCGGCGAACCCCATCAATTGCCGCCGTCGCTCCGACTTGCGGATGCGCGGCGTCTTCCCCGGACGATCGTGCGCGGGGGCCATCGGCGTCCTCGTCTGTTCGCGGACCGGCAGTTCGACACAGCGCCCTTATCATAGGCGTGGCTTCATGCGGCGTGTAGGCACTTCACGCCAGCACTTGCCGAATCACCTGACCCCGGCTGATCGGCAACGGCCGGCCCAGGGAATCGTGAACTTCCGTGTCGGGAGCGAAGCCGAGACAGTGGAAGATCGTCGCGGTAAGGTCTTGCGGTTGCACGCGGCCGTCGCGCGCGTGCCCGCCGATGCTGTCGGAGGCACCGTATACCTGGCCGCCGCGGACGCCGCCGCCGGCCAGCGTCGCGGAAAAGACGTGGCCCCAGTGGTCGCGACCGCCGGCCGGGTTGTGCTTCGGCGTCCGTCCGAACTCGCCGGCCCAGACGACCAGCGTTTCGCCCAGCAGGCCGCGCTGGTCGAGGTCGTCCAGGAGGGCCGAATAGGCCTGGTCCATTGGCGGCATCAGCACGTTCTTGCAGCGGAAGGCGTTCTTCTGATGATTGTCCCACGCCGGGCTGTCGTTGCCGTCGCCCTCCATGCGCGTCCAGTTCACCTGCACCAGCGAAACGCCCGACTCGACCAACCGTCGGGCCAGGAGAACGCTCTGGCCGAAACGGTTGCGGCCGTACCGGTCGCGCACCGCCGGCGGTTCCTTGTCGAGGTTGAACGCTTGCCGGGCCTTGCCGGCACGCAACAAGTCGAACGCCTGCTTGCTGCGGTTGTCGAATCGGGCCACGGCACCGGCACGGTCAACGGTGTCGAGACGTTCGTTGATTTGGTCCAGGAGCGACAGTCGGTCCTGCAAGCGGCCCGACGACACCTCGCCGGGCAGACTCAAGCCGGGAATCTGGAAGGCGGACGACGACGGGTCGCAGGGGATGAGCCACGGGTCCGCCGAACGACCGAGGAAGCCGCCGTCCTGACCCGGCCAGGAAAGGTTGCCGGTGTTCCAAATGTGTTCGGGCAGCGTGACCGCCGCGGGCAGGCCGTTCCGGTCCGGCCGCAGCCAGCGCACGAGAGAGCCGACGCACGGCCAGTCGTTGGGCGCGCCGGGCTTGGCGTTTTCGGAATTGGTCGGCTGGTGCGGCACGCCGGTCAGCATCCAGTAGCCGCTGGACGAGTGGGCGTTGTCGTCGGTGGACACGGCACGCAGAGCGGCGATCTTGTCCATCATGCGGGCGGTCTGCGGCATCAGTTCGCCGACGCGGATGCCGGGCACGGCGGTCGCAATCGGCTTAAATTCGCCGCGGATTTCGACGGGAGCGTCGGGCTTGGGGTCCCAGGTCTCGTGCTGCGGCGGTCCGCCCAGTAGGAAGAGCAGGATGCACGACTTGGCCTTACCGAAGGAGGACGACGGCGCGGACGCCGCTGCCCGGCCGGTAAGCAAACCCGGCAGCGACAGGCCGAGCGCAGTCAAGCCGCCGACCCGCAGCCATTCGCGCCGCGTCAGGCCGTCGCACAGGCGCGGGCCGGTATCGTAAATGCTAAACATGCGCGATTTTCCCCCTTGGCAGGCGTGAACGCCTTCACTGTAAGCTGCTGGGGAAGGAATTACAAGATCGTGGTGGAGGGGAACAAAGCCCAATGCGGGATCAAGGGAGTTGTATTCGTCTCCTTGGGAGTGCCGCACTCCAAAGGAAAAAACACCTTACTTGATCCTGCACTAGGTCATCACCGCTTGCGGCTTGGGAAGGCAGAACCGAAAACCGACATACGCCGCCAACACCGTCGGACACATCCAAATGAACCAGAAGTATTCCACGCCCAGGGCCAATTGCACCACGGCGACCAGTCCGATGATGCAGTAGAAAACGACGGCCAGCGCGCGCCAGCGCCCCGCTTCGGCCCCGTGCAGCCGCACCGCGATCTGCACGACCGGAACCAGCAGCAGCACCAGGTCGAACGGCCAACCGCCGTACGCGGTCGTCAGCACCGACACCAGCAGCAATAAAGGCATCTGCTCCTTCCAGTCCCAGCAACGTCGGTGGCAAATCCACCACGGCACGAACCACAACAGGCCCGGCACCAGCGCCAGGAATTGCAGCCGGAAGTTGTCCGGGTCGATCAGCACACGCAGGCAGTGCGCCAGCGTCGGCGAGCGGTACTGCGACGGCGGCTGATTTGTAAAGGCGTGCCCGTAGTGTTGCAGGAGCTGAGTGTCGAACGCCAACGGAATGGCCGTGAGTAGCACCCCGGTTGCCGCCCCCGCAACTAAGACTTTCCAGCGGCGTTCGCGCACCGCCCAGAACAGGAGCGCGATCCAGAAGAGGTAGGCCAGGTGCGGCTTGATCGCCAGCAAGACCGCGGCGACGCCCATCAGTGGGTCGGATCGGCGTTCGCTAAAGTGCAGAAAGAGAGTCGCGCCGAGCAGGATCAACGGCGAAATTTGCCCCGCGGTCAGGGCGAAATAGCACGGCAAGAACGTCAACGCCAGCAACCACCCAATCCAGCGCCGGTCGGCATCGCCGCCGTACAGTCGCCACAAGCGGTCGGCACAGAAGCCTAGCACGAGGAAGTGCAATGCCATCCAGACCAGGTGGGCCGTGCGCACGTCGAGGAGGCCGAACGGCAGCACCAGCGGCAGCGTCCACGGCGGGTTCCACATCAGGATACCCTCGTCGGTGCGGCCCGCCTCGCGCTGCAGCGCTTCCATGCGTTCGATATCGTAGGGGTTTTCGCCCTGGAGGGTCAGCCGGCCCGCCGCCCAGTATTCGACGAAATCGTGCATCGGTAGCGCCGTTAACGCCTGGGGCGTCAGCGCGAAGTTTCCGACCAGGACGAGTAAGGCACCGGCCAGCGCGCCGCCTAGTAGGTAGGGTCGCCGAGGATGGTTTGCCGCGACCGCTTGCGCCATGGATTGCCTTTCCGCGGAGACCGAACGTCGATCGTCGGGCGCGGTTACGCCCGTTCGCGTCAAGCATAGGTCACGACTGGGGACGACACAAACGGAAGGGCACTCACTCCGGTCGCTCACGCTCCCAGTTCGCCATGCGCTCAGGGCTTCTTGATCGTCAGGGGCACGGCGGTCGAAGTGATGGCCACGTCCTGACCCTTGTGCTTCGCCTTGCCCGTCAGCGTAATCATGGACGTGCCAACCGGGGCGTTGGCCTCTACGTTCAGCGTCATTTTCGCCTCGGACTGGTTGGCCGCGACGTTAACAAGCGCCGGTTTCACGTTCGCCGGCAGGCCGTTCGCGGTGAGTACGATCTCCTCGGTGAAGCCCGGCGCGCGGGTCGCCGTCACCGTCAGGCCGAGCGGTTTGCCGGGGGTCGCGGCCGGCTCGTCGAACTTGAACGCCAGCGTGAACGGCGGACGTTCCTTCACCGCGAGGCCGAGCCGGGTAAACAGCGGCCGGGGCGGCACCGGCAGGTTGGCCAGGTTCTGGCTGGCCAGGGCGCGGACGCTCACGAACTGAACGACCTCTTTGCCGTTGATCGTGGCCTTGCCCTGGATGACAAATTCTTGCGGGCCGAGGGGGGCGTCCAACGCGCAGGTGATTGTTAGCGTGCCGCCGGGCAGGTTGGGCATCGGCGGTTGCCCGGCGGCAATCGTGACCTGGCCCGTCAACTTCGGGTTGCCCACGACGCTGACTTCAATCGGACCGGCATAGTCTTTGCGGTTTACGACAATCGGGATCGCAAAAGTGGCACCCTGGCCCACGTCGTAACGCTCGATGCCCACCGCGAGGTCGAAACCGGGTTCGTAGGGCGTGACCGTGATGCGGTAGGTCTCGGACGGGCCGCCCCACAGCAGCAGGTGCTTGACGGCCAAAGTGTAATCCCCCTCGGCCGGCGGCGTGAAGTCCAGCCGGGCCGCGGCCATGAGGTTCGACGCCTGAAGCTGCGCGCCCTTGGCGTCGAGCAAAACCATGTCCACTTCGCTCGGCGAGTGCAGTTCTTGCGTCTGGGCTTCCAGGATGTAGCGCTGACCTTTTTTCAGGGCGAAGACGTAATAGTCCACGTCGTCTTTTTTCTCGAACCGCCCCGTGACCGCGCCGGGCACCGGCACGCGGTTGGCCTTGGCAAGCTCGTTATTCGGCTCTAGTTCCAGCGTTTCGTCGAGGTCGGACAGCGCCAGACTCACCGGCCAACCATTGAGGCCGTTTGGACCCCTGGGCGTCACCCACATGGACGAAATCAGGGCGTCGGTCGGGGCCGTCACCTCGACGGGGCTAACACCATCCACGGTCGGCCCGGCGAAATGCACTGCAACCTTGCTGCCGCGCT
The DNA here is from genome assembly GCA_038231495.1 of Gemmatales bacterium. Lineage (GTDB taxonomy): Bacteria > Planctomycetota > Planctomycetia > Gemmatales > Gemmataceae > JBBRLG01. Next base: position 10,672 of record JBBRLG010000080.1, read on the forward strand.
TGGCCGCCAGCGGCAGCGGCGTCGTGGCGCACGGAAAGTCGCCGATGCGCAAGCGGTAGATGAAATCCTCGCCGCCCCGGTAACTAACGTCGCGGATTTCGATGAGGTAGTCGCCGGCCTCCTTGAAGGTGTAGGTCAGGCGTGGGTCGGTCTGCAAACCCGGCGCGTCGTTGCTATGGCCGCCGGGCAATTCGCGGCCGCTCTTGGGGTCGATGAGCGTCAACTGCGGGTCGAACGCGCTGCCGAGCCGGCGGCCCAGTACCTCGAAGCTGACGCGCTCGCCGGCCTTGACGGTTAGCTTGTAATAATCGTTCGCCTCCGGCCCAACCTTGCCCGCCACGACACAAGGCACGGCCACAGTCTGGGCCGTGAGTTTGCTGCGGTTGTTGGCCCCTTGCATTACCTCCGGCAAGTCGTCGATGCAGAACAGCCGGTAATTCGACATGCCGCGTGTCGTTGCCAGCGCGATCGAATGAAAGCCCATCGGCGCATCCTTCGGCACTTCGAGGCGCACGAGCAGCTTGGCGTTGTCCTTGCCGTTGTTGTTTTCGGCGGGGATCATCACCTTCGCGGGAAAGCTGGTCCAGACGCCGGTCGGGTCCGCGAGGTTGGTGCCGGTAAGCGTCAGATCGAGCGTCGTGCCGCGCTGCATGCCGAGTGGAAACGGTGCTTTCAGCGTCGGCGCTTGCGGGTTCGGCGCGACCGCCGCCGGTTTCTGAGCGGGTGCGGACTGCGGGAAGAGGACAATCGCGGCAAGGAGGAGGGGCAAAACAACGCGGCGGTCATTGGAGAGGTTCATGACGAATTCCTGAATCAGGTCGTAAACGGGGCTGGCGATACGCAATTCACTCAGGCCCGTTCGGCCCGGACGCCCGCCGACCCGGCAAAGAGATAACCGCCGAGCATCGGCAGGCAGCAGCACAGGGCGAAGGCCGCATAGCACAGCAGCACGCCGTCGAGGGGCAGTCGCGGTCCGTGCAGCAGTTCCGCGTGCGTCAGGATGTAAGGCAGCGGTATCCAGAACAGGGCGAGCGCGGCGGGCATCGACTCCTTGTGGAAGCCGTACGTCCAGCGCCAGCCGAGCAGGCCAAGACCGAGCAGCAGCGCGAGCGTGACCGTGAGGATGACGTTGATGGCGTTGCGCACCCACGCCTCGGCGTCGTGGGCGAGCGAATTAACGGTCGGGTCGTCGGCTTCCTGCGCCGGCGAGTCAAGTACCTGGGTGACGAACAGGCCGTGCTTGAAGAACTGCTCGCCGAGGAAGAAATTCAGCGCCGCGTGGATGCGCCAGTTGATGACGCCAACCGTGTTGCCGCTCAGCGTCTCGGTCACAACCTGGCCGAGACGGGAATAGCGTTCCGGCTGATCGAGTTCGGCCAACCTTTTCTGGCCCGCGGTATTCAGACTGCTTTCGGCCTGCTTTCTCATGTCGTCCGTCACCGGGCCGCCGTTGGCCTGGGGGTTGTTGCCGACCCACAGGTGATAATAGGCGGTATCCACCACCGGCACCGGTTCGCCGAATAGCTGGTAGTTGCGCACGCTCCACGGGGCCAGGCCGATTACGAAGCCGAGGAACGCGACCAGGGCGCACAGCCAGCCCCAGTTCAGGAGGCGGCTGCGCAACAAAAACCAACCCAGCGCGACGACGGCGAACGGCAAACAATAGGCCCGAGTGAGGGCGAGCGCGGCCAGCATCAGCCCAAAGAGCAGACTGCTAAAAGCGCCGCCGGACTGCCCGGCGCGCACACCGAGGAACAAGACGAAGGCCAACAAGAACGCGGTCAAGGTGCCGTCGTTGACCGCTGCGGTGTTGATGATCCATAGCGGGTACAAGGCCGTGAGGAGGCCGGCCACCAAACCCACCACCGTGCTGCGAAAAGCCCGGCGGGCGAAGAGGAAGTAAAGGCCGGCCGTGAGCGTGCCGATAGCGACCTGGATCCATTGCACCGTATGGTCCAGCGCGCCCGGATCGACGATGCGGGCCAGCAGTCCTACAAGGACCGGGAACCCCGGCGCGGTGTGGGCGGTCGGCTCGTCCTTGTCCGCAAAGGGCGCCTTGGCGATGAATCCCGTATTGAATTTCACGTTGTCGATCAGTGTTGTCATCTCGGCGGCTTCCGGGGTGGGGGCGGCACCTTCGGCGCTGCTCGTCGGCGAGGCGTCTTGCACGAAGAGGAAGCCCTGCGGGTGCTTGGCGTCGGTGCAAAGCGTCAGGTAGCCGACGCGGGGGACGGCCGCGAAAATCAGGACGGCGACGAACAGGAGGAAGTCGAAGAGGGTGAAGCGACGCGGTTCCGTCATGGGAATCCTCGGGAGGGGGGCAGGGGACCGGGCGTGGTTGCTACTATCCTACCGGCGGACCGGCAATCCCGCCACCCCGGAGGGCGGGGCGGTTCCTAAACTGACTTGCAAGACCGTTTGGGGGCCGCTAGGTTAACCTGTAATCGGAAAAAAGAAGGCTGTCGTTTTCATACCGTAAGGCAGGGCGATTTCATGGCACGACGACGCACACGCAACCGGATGGACGCACGCACCGACTTCGAGGCGGCCGAGCGCGTTAAAGCGGAAGACGATGACACCGAAGAGGAAGGCGACGAAGACGAAGACGAAGACGAGGAGGGCGGTGACGAAGCCGAAGAAGGCGGCGACGAAGCCGAGGTCGATGCCGACGAGGAGGAAGAGGTTCCCGTCGTCAAAAAGAAGAAGAAGGCCGCCGTCAAGGAGCCGAAGCCGAAGCGGACCCGGGCGCCCAAGCACATCCGCCAGAAGGTCGTGTGGGTCGTTTACGACAACTCCAACAAGCGCATCGCGGCCTACGACTATCCCAAGAAGCAGGAAGCCGACGACCACGCCGCACGCCTGAAGGAGGAAAAGAAAATGACCTTCTACGTGCAACCCGTCAAGGAGCCGATCGAGGAGAAGAAGGAAAAGGAATAACAGTTTGTTGTCCGTCGTCCGTTGTCAGAACTATTGACTGACAACGGACGACGGACAACGGACAACGGACAACCCCCGTGCCCGAACCACGTCCCGACACGTCTGTTCCCTGTCCGGCGTGTCGCGTGGCGGTCTCGGCGACCGGCCTGGAACGACACCTGCGGCACGCGCACCAGCTTTATACCTTTCGCGGTTTGCCCCGGCCCTGGAACGAAACGCTGACCGCGTTGCTCGCCGCCCTCGTGACGCCGCGACCAGATTCGGAGGCGTGGCGACTCCTGCTCGATATCGTCCGCGAAATCCACGGGCCGCGCGCCGAAACGTTTGTCGCCGCCACGCTCGGCCAGGCACTGGGCAAACTGAACCCCGAGGCGCGCACGGTCGTCGTCGAAGCTCTGGCGCGGCTGTTTGCCACCAAGGACCAGGTCGCGCTGGTGGGGGCGTTGGCATCGGACGGCGAAGCAGCCGCACGCCAACTGGCACTCCTGGGCATGGGCCGCTTGCCGATCCCGCTCGACCCGTCGTTGATGCCGCCTTTACGCGGCTTGCTTCTCGACCGGCGTTTGCCCGCAGAGGCACATTACACCGCGCTGGCAAACGTCCTGCGCGGCATTCCCCCAGATAACCCCCTAGCGGCGGAGTTGATCGAAAAACTCGTCAGCGGCCTGGGGAAAGCGCGGTCCATCGAACGCCTGAACGAATTTGAGGCACGGGTCGGCGCGCATCCCGCCATCGACAGCCTGCACAATCAGTTTGAAGAACGGCTGCGCATGAGCTGTCCGCGCTGCGGCGTGCAACTCCGCCGGCCGCGCATGGTCGAGCACCTGTGGGACGCGCACCAGCTTGTTCTCGATGGCCGGCGCGTCAAGGAACCCTGGTCGTTGATCGCGGACTGGCTGCAAGAAAGCGATGGCCGTACGAACCCCGACGTGCTGGAACGCTGCCGCGAGCTGGCCCAGCGCGTGGACCCCGCGAACGGCCTTCAGCGCGTGCAACGTCTCTTGCTGGCGCGCGGCCAGGCCGACTCGGACGCGCGTCGCGCTCTGTTGGAAGAGGCGTTGGAGCGCCATGCGGGTGTGTGCCCGCGATGTTACGCCCTGGTGCCGATCCCGGTCGAATTGCCCCCTTACCCGGTCACCAACCGCAGCGGCCGGATCACTTCGCACGGCTATTGCGTCGAGGTTTCGGACGTGAAAGTGCGCACGCTGCTCGAAGTGCGGACGCCGGGCAAACTGCTTTCCCAGGACCGCGAACCCGGCCGGCTGTTGACACAGCGCGGGGCGCGCAGCCTCATGGTTGGCCCGCTTGTACTCGTAAGCGCGCTATGCGCGTTCGCCATGCCAGGGGCGGCGCACCTGGTGCCGTTCGGCTTCGTGCTCCTGCTCCTCTTCGTCGCACTGTTCGTGGAGATCATGGTGCGGGTGTTCTGGGTCCAGCCCGTCGCGGCGGCGGACCGCGCCCTGGGTTACGCGTGGCAGTTACTGGTGCCGCGGCTGCACAGCGACGGGTTCAACCTGGAAGATTCCGCCTTCGCCGCGGGCCTGGCCCAGGTCACGCCGGCCGGGCGTTCGGGGTTGGTGCGCACGCCGCTGTTGCTCAAGCTGGCGCGGGAAACCGAGGAGGCGGTGCAAAACCACCTGGCCCCACCCGACCACCTGGTCGCGCTGCGCCGGCTGATGATCGCCGACCGGGTGAGCATGGCTGCCGACCCGGTCCCGCTCGTCGTCGATCAGCTGGCCCTCTGCTTCGAGGGCAAGGTGCCGATGGCGTACGCGGAGCGGCTGCTGTCCGACTGGGAGGCGGATTGGTGGACCAAGGGCAACCTGGCCCGCCTGCGTATCCTGCTGTGCGACCGCGCTTTCGAGGCCGGTTTTGAAGTGCAGAACCTGATCGACGCCGGCCGGACCGCACCGGCGCTGGCCGACGTGTTGAAGACGAAGGACGTGCAGGGCTTGGCGGCCTTGCGGCTGCTCTGGTCGTTCCGCGCCACGCAACCCTGGGACCGCAACGGCCCGGCGGTGACGGCCTTCGAGGTGGCGGCAAACGCAACCCGCACCCGCTTGCTGGCCGAGTATCCCGACCTTTTACTCTGGCAGGAAGAGCGCACCTGGGAAATTCGGGCCGACGCGGGCCGCGACGCGACGGGCCCCGTCCAAATCTTCCTGTGCGTCCGCGGCGTCGTCTTGCAGGAAATTGTTTTTACGCAAACGCCGGCCAACATCGAGGTCATAAACAAGGCAAACGGCTACGACCTGATTCTCGGCGACCAGCGGTTCCGCGGCGTTGTCGACCTGGACGACCTGGCCCGGCGTATGGAGCGCTGGTTTCGCTACTGGTTCAACGACTTCTTGCCGACCGCCAAGAACGTCCTCAACTGGAAGCCGCCGGACCGCGCGGCACTAATGCGGGCCTGGGGCGCGACCCCGTGCCCGGAATGCGGCAAGTACCTGTTGCCGAAGGTCGGCGAGGTCGGCCTGGCGCTGGACGAAACGACCGGTTAGAAAGTAGACGCTCGGTTCTTCCCCCTTGGATGACCGTGTCGTAAGTTCGCCGCCCCCTGTCGTAGCCGCATTCGCCAGAATGCGGACTAACCTCACCCGCATTCTGGCGAATGCGGCGACACCGCACAGGCCGCGAAAACTTGCATTTCCGAAGGACGCCAAACCATGTTACCGTTGGAAGTGCTTCGCCAGATTCGCCGACTGCAACTCAAGGCACGGCGGGCGGTTGAGGACCTGCTTGGTGGCGAGTATCACAGCGTCTTCAAGGGCACCGGCATCGCCTTTGAGGAAGTCCGCGAGTACCAGCCCGGCGACGACATTCGCGCCATCGACTGGAACGTGACCGCCCGGATCGGCCACCCGTTCGTCAAGCGCTTCATCGAGGAGCGCGAATTAACGGTGTTGCTCGCCATCGATTGCAGCGGCAGCCAGCAATTCGGGACGCGCATTCAGCAAAAACGCGAAGTCGCCGCCGAGTTAGCCGCGGTGCTGGCGTTCAGCGCCATCAGCAACAACGACCGCGTCGGCCTCTTGCAGTTCACCGACCGGGTGGAGCGCTTCGTCCCGCCGCGCAAGGGCGTCCGCCACGTCTTGCGCCTCATCCGCGACGTATTATTCTTTCAGCCGCAGCACAAGGGCACGTCGTTGCGCGAGGGTCTCGACTACCTCAACCGAGTCCTGCACCGCCGCACCATCGTGTTCCTCTTCAGCGATTTTTTGGACCGCGATTACGAGAATTCGTTCAAGCGCACTGGCCGCCGTCACGACTTGATCGCGGTGCGGGTGGCGGACGTGCGCGAGGAAGAACTACCCGCCGTGGGGTTGGTCGAATTGGAAGACGCCGAGACGGGCGAGCACCTGCTCCTCGACACGGGCAGTCGGCGCGTGCGCGAAGCCTACCAGGCGGCCGGTGCCGCACGGCGCGAAGCCTTGCGGCAACTGGCGAACACCGCCGGCGTGGACCTGATCGAAGTATCGA
>JBBRLG010000081.1:0-17088 GCA_038231495.1 Gemmatales bacterium
AGGGGCTGCTCGAACACGTTCGCGACGGCGACATTCTGCGCGTTGACGCCGAGCAGGGCGTCGTCACCGTACTCGAACGCGCGGCGGTGGTGGCCGGTGACGCTGCCACGCCCGCAACGATCGGGGCCAAGGCGTACAACCTGGGCGTTGTGCGTTCGCTGGGCTTCGCGGTGCCGGAGTTCGTGGCACTGCCGGCCGACCGCGTCCGGCAATTGGTGGACCAACCGAACGGCGACGGGTTCCTCGAAGGCGTCTTGCACCAGCTGCACCTGGCCGCGCACGACAAGATGGCGGTCCGCAGTAGTGCCGTCGGCGAGGACGGAACCAACGGCTCGCTCGCCGGGGCGTACCGGAGCTTGCTGAACGTCGATAGGCAGCACCTTTCGTCGGCGTTGTGTGAGTTTTTGGCGAGCAACGGGCAAAGGAATGGTGAAGCGGCCTACCGCGGCTCCGTCATCGTGCAGCGGATGATCGCCGCCGACTACGCCGGCGTCTGTCTGACGCGCGACGCCCGCACCGGCAAGGGCGACGCGGTTATCATCGAGTTGCTAGCGGGCGGCAACGAGGGCGTGACGGGCGGCGGCGCGGTGCCGGACCGTCTGGTCGTGGACCGGCTGACGGGCGACATTTTGGAAGAGGAGCGGCGCTGTGCGGCGTTGGTTGGCGTCGAGATTAACCTGTCGGACCTCGTACAACATTTCTTGACGCTGGAGGCGCGGTTCGGCCAGCCCCTGGACATCGAATGGGCCGTCGCCGACCGCAAGCTGTACATCCTCCAGGCGCGGCCGATCGTCGGCGGGCGTTGAGACGGCGGAGGGCGGCTTGGAACCAAGCGGTGGACCGGTCGAGGGGCAGCACGAACCGCCGGCGGACGGAGGCTGGCGCGTCTGGCTCGCCCTCAACGCCTCCACGGGCGCGCTGCTCGCGGCCATCTTGCTCGTCGGCATGGGCAGCGAACTGTGGTCGCCGCTCATGCCGGAATACCTCCACTTCCTCAAAGCGCAAATCCTGCTCATCGCCCTCTACGGCTCGGCCAAGGATTTTCTCGAAGCCCTTGCCTACTACCTCGGCGGCACCGTAGCGGCGCGGTTCAACACGCGCCGGGCACTGCTCGTGTTCAACGCCCTGCCGCTGGTCGGACTGGCAATCCTCGCCTGGCCGGACAAGTACGCCGTCTTCGTGGCCTTGCCGTTCGTCGGCATCTGGAACAGCATCGCCGGCCCGGCCACGTTGCGGGTCGTCGGCGATTCCCTGGCCAGCCACCGGCGTGCGATGGCCTTTTCCCTGCAATCGATCCTGAAACGGTTGTCGTCGCTGCTGGCGTATTTCGTCAGCGGCCAGCTGGTGCTGTGGCTGGGCGCGGTGCAAGGAGTGCAGGCCGCCCTTGCCGTGTCGTTCGCCCTCGTAACGCTGAGCCTGTTCGTCCAGTACCGTTACATGCGCACCGCCGTCGTCGATCGGGTGCTCACGCTGCACAACCCGTTGCAGCTACTTCGGCAATTCGACCCGCAGTTACGGCGGTTGCTGGTCAGCGATGTGTTGGCCCGCTGGTGCGACGGCATGCCGCGCGAGCTTGTCATCCTGTACTGCGTCGCGCTGCTGTTCAAGTCGCAGGGTTGGCCGGCCTCGGTGGCGACGGCGTTTTACGTCTCGGTGCTGCTGGTGGTCATGAACGTGACGAGCCTGGTGTTGTACCTGCCGATCGGGCATTTCGCGAGCAAGGCCGGCGCGGCCAAGAAGCCGTTCATCGGCGTGACGTTCCTCTTTTTCGCCCTGTTTCCGCTGGCTTTGGTGGTCCTGGGACCGCTGGAAGGCGTGTGGGGTCTGGTGGTCGCGTTCGTCATCAGCGGCCTGCGCGAAATCGGCGAGCCAGCCCGCAAGGCGATGATTACGGAACTGGCCCCGCCGGCCTTCCGCACCCAGGCCATCGGCATTTACTGGGCGACGCGCAGCACGGGCGTCATGCTGGCGCCGCTGGTGGGCGGCTTAATTTGGGTCTACGTCGGTAGCGACGCGGTGCTGTGGACCGCGTCGGCCCTGGGCGTCGTGGGTGCGGTGCTGTTTTACGCAAAGTTCGCGGGCGGCCCGCGGGCGGCGTGAACGGTGCGGGGTCTGTCCGAAAGGGGGCGTGATCCGTAGCGACGAGGATCATTCGCGGCCCCGCGTCCGTGTATACTGGAGGAGTCGATCGCCAAACGAAACACTTGGAGGTTCCCATGAACCAGACGCAGTGGAAACACCTCGAACCGCATCCGCAGTCTTCTTACAAGCAGCTCTTCGTCAAGGGTACGCGCATCCGCGCGGAAGTGGTTTACAGCTGGTTTGTGGATGTCGATCCACCCGACGCGAGGACGCCGGAACAGCTCGCCGCGGACGTCAATCTACCGGTCGAGGCCGTGCGCGAGGCCATCGCCTACTGCGAGGCCGACCCGCCGGAAATCCGCGAGGACCATCAGAGGGAGAGGGAAGATTTGCAATCAATGGGCGTGATGGACGCCGAAGGCAATTATCTTCGCGGCAACCTTCCCCCAACCTCAGAACGGCCGATCCGGAAATGAAACTCTACCTAGACGACGACACGATCGATCCGGCCTTGGTTCTGGCGCTGAGGCGGGCGGGACACGACGTTCGGACGCCGGCCGAGGCGGGTTTGAGGGGTGCCAAGGATCCGGTTCACTATCGGCGAGCTATCCGCGAGGGCCGTTCGCTCTTGTCGCGGAATTACGACGACTTCAAGAAGTTGCATGACCTGGTCCGTGAAGCCCAGGGCCGTCACCCCGGCGTCCTTGTCGTCCGCAATGACGGCCCGAAGCGACACAACATGAAGCCGCACGATGTCGTCCGTGCCCTCCGCAAGCTGGAAGACGCCGGCGCCCCGATTGCGGACGAGTACACCATTTTGAACCACTGGCAATAACGGACGCCTTCAGCGCAACGCACCGCTTCAAGTCTTCGCGTCCGCCTTCTCCAACAACTTCGCCACGTCCGCCCAGAGCTTCTGGCACGCTTGCCGCTCCTCAACGGGCAGTTTGTCCACGGCGTCCTTGTCGCGAATGCCGGCGAGGTCCGTATCCTCTTGCCAGTGCTTTAACGTTCTTTGGACCACCTCCCGCTCCTTCGGCTTATCGCTCTCCGCTTGCTTGGTCCAGTAACCGAGGTCGGCGCGCAACCATGCGACCGCCTGTTGCCGCAGGCGGCCCCGCTCCTTATCGTCGAGTTTGTCGGCGTCGTTGCCCTGGCCACAGCCGGCCAGCACGGCGGCACGCGCGGCGTTGTAACGAACCTGCGTTTGCATGTCGTCGGCGAGCTTGGCGTCGTTGGCAAACGCCTCGGCGTAGAAGCGGGTGGCGGCGGCATTCAGCTGCTTGTACGGCTGCTGGCACAGTCGGGCCAGGGCGAGACGCTCGGCGTCGTTGGCCGGCTTCGCCTTGCCCTCCAGGATGGCGGCGAGCTTCTCATCCACGGCGAGGAACTGCTCGCACTGTTGCAACTGCCGCGTAGCCAGTTGGCGTAGGGGGTCGTCGTTTTGAAGTAAATCAAGGGAATTCCGCGTGTACTCCCGCGCCTCGGCAAAACGCCCCAGTTGCAACAGAGTCGCTCCAAGCGCACCGTGAGATGAGGCGTTCTTGGGATCGAGTTCGATAGCGCGGCGGTACTCCTGGATCGCCTCGTCCGGTAGCCGCTTGTCATAAAGGGCGTTGCCGAGGTTGTTGTAGGCCGGCGCGAGATTGGAGTCGAGTTCGATGGCGCGGCGGAACTCCTGGATGGCCTCGTCCGGTCGCTTCTTGGCATACAGGACGATGCCGAGGTTGTTGTGAACCGGGCCCGCGGACGGACGGATTGCCACGGCTCCCCGATAGAAACCTACGGCTTCGTCCCACTTCTTCGCCCCATTTAACGCGTTGCCCAGATCGAAGTTCAACCAGAAGTCGTCCGGGTGCAGTGCTTGCGCCGCCGACAGCAACGGCACCGGGTCCGCTTTCGTCCAGCGCAATACAGTCCCTAACGCCGTCAACAACTGCGGTTTCTGCCTGGTCAACTGCTTCTCGTCGTCGAGCAACTCCTTCGCCAGCGCCACCAGGCGGACCTGGTCTGCCCACACTTTGGGATCTCGGAAGCGGTCGCGCCACGGGTCCGGGTCAGCACGCCGCGCCACCTCCAGCAGCCATTCTTGGCGCTTCGGATCGTACGTCACCGCGGCCCAGTCGTCCAGGGTCGCCACCAGGTGTTCGCCTACCGCCGAGGCGCGGACGCGCGCCGCCACCGTCTCGGTATCTTCCCCCTCCGCGCCCAGACCCGCATCGCGGAACGTCGCCGCATAGTCCCGCTCGGCGCCCTCATTATCGAAGTGGCCTTCGACCCAAATCGCACGGCGTAGGCGGATGGCTTCGAGGCGGTCCACCAGCGCCAAATCCGCCATCGCTTGCTTGACCCGCTGAAGCAGGTCATCCGGGCCGGCTTCACCCAGCCGATCGCGCGTTTGCTCCAGGACCGCCCGCGCCTCCGCCCAGCGCGCCTGATGTTGCAACCCACCGGCCTTGGTCAACGCCGTCTCCACTCCCTGCCGAAGTTCCGCGGCTTGCCGGGCTTGCTCGGCCTGCTGCCGCTGCCAATACATGCCGCCCAGACCGTCGACCGCCATCAGGGCGACGACCGCCGTTGCCAGTGCCAGCGTCACCCGGCGCCGTTTACGCTCTTCGGCCGCCTTGACCTGCGCCGCCGTCCGTTCCAGTTCCGCACGCCGCAAACGCTCCTGCACTCCCGATTGATACGCCGCCACCCGCCGCGCCACCACGCCGGCATCGCGCGGCCGGTCGCCCGCCTCCGGTGACAGACACTCCCTGGCCAACTGGATCAATTCCGGGTCCGCCCTGCAGCCGTCCAGCCGGGCGGAAAGCGTCGGCCAGGTCGCCACGCATCGCCTTGCGGTGGATCTCGCCGCCGTCCCGGCCCCGATACGGCGGCTGGCCCGTCAAGATCGTACAGAGGATGGCACCCAGGCCGAACACGTCGGCCCGCTCGTCCACGCGCTCGACCTCGCCGTTGGCCTGCTCCGGCGGCATGTACGCCGGGGTACCCAGCACCGAACCGGCCTGCGACTCGTCCGTGGCCGAGGCCGATCGCGCCGTGTGGATCACCGTCGGGCCGCCCTCCGGCACCGGCGTCGGCTTTTCCGCCGCGCCGCCTTGTGGCAGCACCTTGGCGAGGCCCCAGTCCATGACCTGCACTTCGCCGAAGCCGCCCACCATGACATTTGCCGGCTTGAGATCGCGATGGACGACCCGCCGCGCGTGCGCATACGCCATTGTCTGGCACACCTGCTCGAAGATCGTCAGGTAACGAGTCAAGTCGTCCTGCACGTTGGACCGCTTGCCGAGAAAATGGGCCAAAGTTTCGCCCTTGACCAGCTTCATGGTGAAGAAAGGGCGGTCGTCGGGAAAGCGTCCCTGTTCGTGGACGGGCACGACGCCGGGGTGCTGAAGTTGGCCGGCGATTTGCGCTTCCTCCAGGAAGCGGCGGACCAATTCGGGACGGCCGTGATGCGCCTCCAACAGCACCTTGACGGCGAGGTCGCGGCCGAGGTCCGGGTCGCGGCCACGCAAGACGGCACCCATGCCGCCGCGGGCGATCTCGCCGTACAACAGATTGCGCCCGGCCGTGCCGGATGGCGTTGACGGGGCGGCCTCGGCTTCGCCAGCCGGTTGGGGTAGACGCATGGAGGAACCGGTCAGGTCGGGGCGGCTGAGGTTCGCGGACGTGGTGTCCGATAGGGGCGGCAGCTGAGGCATGGCAAACTCCGGCGACGGAGAATCGGAACGGCAATGGCCCGATTCTACCCCCTCGAAGGAGTGTGGCCAACCGTTTGTTGCGGGAGGTTCGCAGCGCTTTACGACGAGGCCGCTTGAAACTGCGTCGCGGCGGCACGGTCGGCGAACACCGTCGCTTGCTCCTGCCGCACCCTACCCGCCGGAATCGACGGGTCGCCGTCGCGCAGGCGTGGCAGCATGTCGGCCTTGCCCGCCCCGGTCACGAGCCACAAGACGCGCCGCGCACGGTTGAGGATCGGATACGTCAACGTCAACCGGCGGCGTCCCTGATAGATACTCGTCGGCGCAACGTCCGCGTCGGTGACGTTAAGGACCGGATCATCCGGCACCAGCGAGGCGGTGTGGCCGTCGGGGCCGAGACCCAGGTGAATGAGGTCCAGGACCGGCGGCGAACCGGCGAGCGTTCGCAAGGTCTGCGCGTACGCTATCACTGCGGCGGCCAGGTCCGGTTGCTCCACCGGCATCGCGTAAATCTGCTCGGGCCGCAGCGGGGTGTGGCCGAGAAGGCTGGCGCGCAGGTGTGTGAGGTTGCGGTCGGGGTCGCCGTCGGGCGCGACGCGCTCGTCAACTTGAACGAGGTGCAAGCCCTCCCACGGAACGTCCTCGCCGGCCAGCGCCTTGAGCATGTCCCACGGCGTTTGGCCGCCACTGATGGCCACGACGCAACGACCGCGCGCGGCGACGGCGGCACGGACCTCGGCGGCGACAAAAGCCGCGGCCCGGTTGGCGACCGTGGCGGCGTCGGCGAATACTTCGATCTTCATTGGGGTTCCTCGAATTGTCTTTGCCGCTTGCGGCTGAGCGCTCAGCCGCAAGCGGCAATCATCGCATTTTCCGATAGCGCCGAATCAGCGTGTTCGTCGAACTGTCGTGACCCAGCTTCGCCTCGTCCTTGCCTTCCAACTCGGGGATGATGCGATTGGCCAGCACCTTGCCCAACTCGACGCCCCATTGGTCGAAGGAGTTGATGTTCCAAATCGTGCCCTGGACGAAAACCTTGTGCTCGTACAGCGCCACCAGCTTCCCCAGCGCCTCCGGCGTCAGGCGGTCTAGCAGGATCGTGTTCGTCGGGCGGTTGCCCTCGAAGGTGCGGTGCGGCACCTGGTAGTCCGGGACGCCGTCCGCCTTGACCTCCGCTGTCGTCTTGCCGAATGCCAGCGCCTCGGTCTGGGCGAAGAAGTTCGCCATCAGCAAATCATGGTGCCTGCCCAGCGGATTGAGCGACTGCCAGAAGCCGATAAAGTCGCACGGGATCAGCTTCGTTCCCTGATGAATGAGCTGGTAATAGGCGTGCTGGCCGTTGGTGCCCGGCGTGCCCCACACCACCGGGCCGGTCTGGTAGTCCACCGCGGTGCCGTCGAGGGTCACATGCTTGCCGTTGCTCTCCATGTCGAGCTGTTGCAGGTAGGACGGGAAACGGCCCAGGTAGTGGTCGTAAGGCAGGACTGCCACCGTCTCGGCACCGAAGAAGTCGTCGTACCACAGGCCGATCAGTCCCAGCAACACCGGCAAATTGCGCTCGAACGGCACGGTGCGGAAGTGCTCGTCCATGGCATGGAAGCCGGCGAGCATGGCGCGGAAATGCTCCGGACCGATGGCAACCATGAGCGATAAACCGATCGCCGAGTCGAAGGAATAGCGGCCGCCGACCCAGTCCCAGAACTCGAACATGTTGGCCGTGTCGATGCCGAACTTCGCGACCTCCTTGGCGTTCGTCGAGACGGCGACGAAGTGTTTGGCGACGGCCTTTTCATTGCCCAGGGTTTGCAAGCACCAGGCACGGGCGGACAGGGCGTTGGTCAACGTTTCAATGGTCGTGAACGTCTTGGACGAAACGACGAACAGCGTCTCGGCCGGGTCGAGGTCGCGGGTGGCTTCGACGAAATCGGTGCCGTCGATGTTCGAGACGAACCGGCAAGTCAGGTTGCGGTCGCTGTAATGCCGCAGCGCCTCGTAAGCCATGACGGGGCCGAGGTCGGAGCCGCCGATGCCGATGTTGACGACGTTGCGGATGCGCTTGCCGGTGAAGCCCTTCCACGCGCCGCTGCGAACGCGGTCGGAGAAGTCGGCCATCTTGTCGAGCACGGTATGGACCAGCGGCACCACGTCCGCGCCGTCCACGACGATCGACTGGCCTTTCGGGGCGCGGAGGGCGACATGCAGGACGGCGCGTTGTTCGGTGACGTTGATCTTGTCGCCGCGAAACAGGGCGTCGATGCGGTCGCGGAGGCCGGCTTCCTCGGCGAGCTTGAGGAGGAGGTGCAGCGTCTCCTCGGTGACGCGGTTCTTGGAGTAGTCGAGGTAGACGCCGAGTGCCTCCGTGGTCAGGCGTTCGCCGCGCTGAGGGTCGTCAGCGAAGAGCTTGCGGAGGTGCAGGTTCTTGACCTGTTGGTAGTGTCCCTCCAACGCCTTCCAGGCCGGTCGCTGACGCAACGGTGTCACGGTCATCGAGGTGTTCTCCGTTCGTGCCGCTTGCGGCTTTGCAATAAGGTGCAATGCCGCACGCGGCGGACGTCTGTTTCTCCCACGCTCGCCGCAGGGGAAGGAGTCCATCTTATGATACGGAGGGTATTCGGAAGCAAACGGTGAAAGGGTCGTGCCGCTCACTCCTTCTTCGCCGGGCCGACCACCAGCGTCACCGGCTTGTCGTGGTAGAGGAGCTTCGACTTCAACTCAAAACCTTTGTCCAGGGCGCGGTACTCGAACGGCCCTTTGCCGAACGGATCCTTGAAGTCCTTGACCTTGTCCGGCCCGCCCTGGGCCACGGCAATCGCGGCCTTGAGGAGCTGCATCTGCGCCTGATTCCGACGCTCGCCGGCAAGGAGCCGCGACACGTCCGGCAGGCAGGCGGCGGCCAGCGGGTTGGCGGCTTTCGCTTTCTTCAGGAACTCCGGATACTGGGCGTCAAACTCCGCCGGCGGCAGTGCCGCTAACTTCGCCTGCTGGCCGTAGACCGGGTCCAGGTCTTCCAGCAACTTGACGGCTTTCTCCAATGAGGGGATGGCCTTAATAACGTCCGGCGCGTCCCCACCGCCCTCCACGCCGAAAACCATCTTCAGCGCGTCGCGCCACGAGCCGGACTTCTGCTTTTCGGCCTCTTGCAACAGCTTGACAATCGAGCCGAGCATGAATTTGCTCTCACTCTGGAGCTTTTGCTGGATCAATTCTCCCGCGGGCAAGTTATCGAGTTTGGCCGACAAGGCTTTGAACGAGGCGGCGTCGAGCCGCGGCAGGTAGGGTGCCAGAGTCTCAATGGCGATCGTCTCGATTGCGGCACGCACCAGGGTGGAAATGAGGGAAGGGTCGGGGTCCAGGTGCCGGGCCATTATTAGTACGTCGGTCACGTCTTCCACGCCTTCCTTGAAGCGGCCGTGCTCGAACTCGTACCGCGCGTGCAGGGCCGCCAGCCGTGCCAGGGTCCGCGTCTTGGCGAGGTGCGGCAGCAGCAGATTGACGCCGTCCTCAAAATCCAGGGACCAGTCGCAGCGCGGCAGCGCGGCCCCGCGGTGCAAGTACAGCCGGCTCTTTTCGGACGAGTCGATCAGCTTCACCGCCGCGGCGTCGAGGGGGATTTTGTTCCAATCCTCGATCATCTTTTCCTGGTCTTTGTCCAGGTGCGGCAACACGGCGAAGGCTTGCCAGTATTTCAGCGCGGCGTTGGCGGCGAGGTCCGGTTTGGCGTCCGGCTTCACGTCCAGGGTTTGCACCGCCGCGGGCGCTGGCGGGATCAGAGCCAGGGATAGGAAGAGTAGCGAGAAGTACCACGGTCGCATCAGTCGTCTCCTAGTAAGGTGTGCAAGGCGGCATCGGAGCGGGTGAAGGCGTTGATTCCGGCAAGGGGAGGGTCGAGTTCCGGGCCGCTCACCGCCTGCCGGTCGAGCAAGGCGTCAAAGTCTTCGGGCGAGCGGGCCAGCGCCAGCCGGTACGCCTGGAGGGTGGGCGCCTCGACCGCGGCCGTTGGGGCGGGCGGCGGCTGGACGATTGTTTGGTGCGGTTGACCGTGCCGCCAGCCCAACCAGAGCAAGACCGCCGCGGCGCAAGCGGCCAGGCCGCCGACAAGCGCAATTACCCACGGCCGCCGGGTTTTTGCGGGCGCGGAACCGCCCAGGCGCTCGGCGACGCGCCGACGTAAGTCGGGTGATACCTCGTGCGGTCGGAGGGCTGACAGTTCGGCTTCGAGCGGGTCGTGGGCCTCACTCATGGGATCGGCTCCTCCGCCAGCTGCTCGCGCAGCCGGGCCAGGGCGTAACGGTAGCGCGACGCGGCGGTATTGGCCGAGACCTGCAGTGCCGCGGCGATCTGCGGGAAGGTCAGGCCGCCCCAGATTTTCATGACCAGCACTTCACGCTGATTTTCAGGCAGACAGCGTAAGGCAACGTCGATGGCGGCCCGGCGTTCGTCTTGCTCCAGCGAACCGGCGAGGAGCGTCTCGGCTTCCGGACGGGCCGCGGCCGCTTCGCGCCGGGTCTGCCGTTTGCGGCCGCGTTGCCAGTCCAGGGCACAATGCTTCACGCAGGCGTAGAGGTACGCGGTGGGGTCCGCGGCCCGCTGCCGGGACCGCCAGAAGCGGACGAACGCTTCCTGCACGATGTCCTCGGCGGCGGCCCGGTCGAGGGTCCATTGCCGGGCGAACAGGACCAAGGCGGCCCCGTGCCGGTCGAGCCAAACCGCCCAATCATCGCGAGCGCCCGCCATGCACTGCCCCTGGCTTTCGGGAATCGTTGTCTCACTAATCAAGACGCCGACGGGGGACCAATCTGTTTAGAAGCGGTTTCAAAATCCGAGGCGAGCGGGGGGCGAAAGCCCCCCGTGGGAGTCTCCGTAGGTTGGTCTCACACCGGAGACTTTCGTCTCCCGCTCGCCTTTTCCGCCTCCCGGTCCTCGACCGCATCGGTTATGCTAGGGGAAGCGATCCACCAACCGCCACCACGTCCGGCGTAACCTCATGCTTGACAGGCACCGGGCAGGCTGTTCACAATTAGAGGTGCGCGATGTCTATCGGCAGGGCGTAAGTGCGTCCGGCGTCGGTAGCGGGACGAAAGGAGTCGGCGCCGGCCATAATAAGACAGGCGCGCGGAAATAAAGCAACCGGCGCGAGCCATAATGACAACGGCGCGCCGGAATAAAGCAATCGGCGCGAGCCATAATGACAACGGCGCCGATTCATTTACTCAGTAGTTCGGCGAACAGAAGCACACACGGTAATTGCGGCAACAGCTCTGCTCTCTACTGCTCGTAATCTCGAGGACCGCAGACATGGCAACACGAACGGTCAACATCCGGTGGGCGGCGCTTCCTGGAGCTGTGTTGCTGGCCGCACTATTCGCTGGTTGTGGCCCTGGTCCGAAACGTAGCCAGTTCTACGATCGCGTCCGCCTCGAGCCGATGCTGGCACACTGCGAGAAGCACTTCAAAGCCATCGAAGACAAGGGAACCGGAGGGGAGGTCAAGGGACCGCAGAAATTAACGAACGTCCTGTGGGTCGCCGGCAGTCTCGCACCGGACGAGATCGACCCCCTGTTGGAGGATTGTAAGTCTTTTCTCCTGAAGACGGCGCGAGAAAACGGGGCGACCATGTCTGAGGAGGAGCTACCGGAACCGCTGCGGAAGCCAGGGTGCAAGGGGTTCGTGTTTTCGTACACCGTCGGAAAGGAGCGTCGCGGTACCATCCAGATAACCGCAACTTCGACGGAACAGCAAAAGCTAACTTTGAAATGCTCTATGGAAGAGGACGAATTTCGGTGAACGCTAACAGGGTCCGGATGCCGAACAAAGTGCTGCAGCGGACCGGCCACGCGAAAGACGTCTTTACAGAGTTCAGCGTCAGTCCCGCGTGAGCCGGCCGCTGAGCTATGGCGTTCGGCGGAAATGAAAAAGGGGGAAATGAAAAAGGGGACGCAGCTTTTTTTCACGACGGTTCCTTCTTCGGCCGGCCCCTGGTGCCCAAGGTGTACTCCAAGCAAAGCCTTTTCGCCGTCTGCAGCCGACACCAAGCCGATCCGTAGGGACTAGATGTCCATTTCGTAAGTTCGCTGCCACTGGAGAGGGCGAACTGTCGTAGCCGCAAGCGGCTCGCTTGCTGGCTGAACCCGCTGTCGTAGCCGCAAGCGGCTTGCGGGCTGAACCCGCTGTCGTAGCCGCCAGTGGCTTGCGGGCTGAACCCGCGCAGAAGCCAGCAAGCGAGCCGCTTGCGGCTACGGCCGACTGGCGGTCAACTTACGAAATGGACACTAGCGCGCGACACACTGACACCAAGAAAAAGAACTGCGTCCTGCTCTGTAGAAAACCTCCCGGCCCGTCCTGGTTCTCACGCTCCGCCTGGAAACCGCCTTGGGACGCTCCGCGTGCCGAACCCGCTGACCCAAGCCAAACACAAAGCAATGCGGGACGCGGAGCGTCCAAAGGTCGTTCCCACGCGGAGAGCGTGTGAATAAATTGGCAACGCCTTTTTAGAGTGCGGCGCTGTGCCGCCGCTTTCTTTGGTTTGGTACCGCCCGCCCAGAAAAGAAAGCGGCGGCAAAGCGCCGCACTCCAAAAAGGGCCTTCCCCTCGTTCGCGAACCAACCTGGGAACAATGCTTCACAACCTCGGAGCGTGGGAACCAGGTAGGATGGGAACCAGGTAGGATGTTGGTCTCACACCGGAGACTTTCGTCCCCCGGCTCGCCTTTTCCGCCTCCCGGTCCCCGACCGCATCGGTTATGCTAGGAGAAGCGATCCACCAACCGCCACCACGTCCGGCGTAACCTCATGATCGGCACACGACTCGGCCCCTGGACCCTCGACAAAGAACTCGGCCGCGGCGGCATGGGCGCGGTCTACCACGCCCGCGCCACCGCCGACGGCGACGGTGACGGACCGCCGGTCGCCGCCGTCAAGGTCCTCGCCGCGGAACTGGCCGTCGATCCCGGCTTCCTCGCCCGCTTCCAGCGCGAGATCGACATCCTCCGCAAGCTCGACCACCCCAACATCGTCCGGTTCTTCGAGTCCGGCGCGCAGGGCGGCCATTACTATTACGCGATGGAATTCATCGAAGGGCAGAGCTACGAAACGCTGCTCGCCCGCCAGGGCCGGCTGCCCTGGACCGACGTGCTCGACCTGGCGCTGCAAGTCACGCCGGCCCTCAAGCACGCCCACGACCGCGGCGTCATCCACCGCGATTTGAAGCCGTCCAACCTGCTGCGCACGCCGTCGGGCCAGATCAAGCTGACCGACTTCGGCATCGCCAGCCTGTTCGCCAGCAAGCACCTGACCGTGACCGGCGGCATCGTCGGCACCGCGGAGTACCTGTCGCCCGAACAGGCCGCCGGCAAACCCGTCACCCGCCGCAGCGACCTGTATTCGCTCGGCGCGGTCATGTACACCCTCGCCACCGGGCGCACGCCGTTCGAGGGCGAGCTGCTCGACCTGTTGCAGAAACACCGCTTCGGCCAGTTCGACCGGCCCAGCCGCATCGTCCCGGAAATCCCATCCGACCTCGACGCGATCATTTGCGACCTGTTGGCGAAGGAACCCGCCCACCGGCCGCCCGACGGTTCGGTGTTGCTGCGCCGCCTCGAAAGCCTGCGCCGCAAGATGGAACGCAAGGCCGTCCGGCAGGCGGGGAACGAGCCGACGCAGGTGTTGCACCTCACCGGGCCGCAGGTCAAGGACAAGCCCGGCCCGGCGACGCTCATGGGCCGGCTCATGCGGCAGGAGCTGGAGCGTCAGAACTAGGGCGGCCCGGTGCGGCGGTTCTTCAACCACCCGGCCGTCGTCGTCATTCTGTTCCTCATCACCGTCGGCCTGATCGTCTGGGCGTTCCTGCCGGCGAGCACGGAAACGCTCTACCGAGAAGGCTCCACGCGGATGCAGTCGTCCAACACCGACGAATGGGACCGCGGCTGGGAGCTGCTGGGCGAAATGGAACAGAAGGACCCCAACCATCCGCACAAGGCTGAGGTCGAGGCGTTTCGCAAGCAGTACGACGAACTGCTCGTCCGCCGCCGGACCGAGAAATTGGCCAAGGGCATCCGCGCGCCGGGCGAGGCGGAGTTTTTCTACCAACAAGGTCTGCGCTTACGGCAGCAGGGTCGGGAGGACGAGGCGCGCAAGGTGTGGCGGACCCTGGCGGACGCCTTCCGGGAAGTGAAAACGGAGGACGCCTGGGTCAAGCTGGCCGAGGACGCGCTGGGTCAGCCGGTCGAGGCCGTGCCGCCGACCGAAAGGCGCCTGGAGCCGGTCGATGCGGCGGTCGCAGAGGCCCGGCGGTTGCGCGAGGCCGGCAAACCGGATGACGCCGACAAGATCGAGCGGGCGCTGGAAAAGCTGTACGGCGACGACCCGGAAGTTCGCAAGCGGTTGAAGAAGTAAGGGCAGGGGGAGCTGCGATGAATGAGGCCGCGTGGCTGGCCGATGCGGCCGACCCGCAAGAGCTGCTCGCTTTCGTCCAGCGCAAGGTGAGCGAGCGCAAGATGCGGCTGTTCGCCTGCGCGTGCTGTCGGCGGCTGGCGGGCTGCGACCGGGCCCCGCTCCGCGACGCGCTCGAGCTGGTGGAAAGCTATGCCGACGACACGGTTGGTTTTGAGGAATTGCGCGAAATGCGCGGGCGGCTCGCCAAGGGGCAGTTCGGCAACCGGCCCGACAAGCTGGTGCGGGCGGCGGTTCTCGCGACGGCGGGGGCAAAACTCGATGCCGCCGGCGTGGCCCACCTGGTCGTCCAGGGCCGGGCCGAGGAAACCGGCGGCCGCGCCCTGCGCAAGCAACGGGACGCCAACGCCCGCTACCGTCAGGCGTCGCTGTCCAGCCCCGAGCGCGTGGCGAATGAGGCCGCCGACGTGGTGCGCGACGCCGAGCGCAATGCCCAGGTCGAGTTGCTGCGGGAGGTGATCGGCAACCCGTTTCGTGCCGCGCCCGTCGAACCGGCGTGGCTGAACTGGATGTTCGGCACGGTGCGCAAGCTCGCCCAGGCGGCGTACGACGACCGTGACTTCGCCAACCTGCCGATCCTGGCCGACGCGCTGGAAGAAGCGGGTTGCAACGATGAAGACATCCTGGACCACTGCCGACTGCGGGGCGACCATGTTCGCGGGTGCTGGGCGATCGACGCGTTACTCGGCAAAGCGTGACCGGCGGTGCGAAGCCATTCAATCGTGGATGCGGACCGCGGTTTTGAAGCGCGGCTGCTCCTGGGCATCCCTCTTCACGAATTTCGTCTTCCCGGCCCTGACGACTTGCACGATCTCGTCGGCCGAAAAGCCGCGTTCCAGCATGTCCTGCTTGAGTACGGCGTCGAGGTTATTGCGGTGGGCGCTGTGCCAGTAATAGGCGACCGTCGCGACAACCGTAGTGATCGTCATCCAGCCGAAAATGATGGTCAAGGGGCTTCTCAGCAAAAATTCCATGGCAATTCTCCGTGCGGGGGACACGCCAGGCTCCGGTGGTTCGTCCACGATGTCATTCGCAGGGTCCGCCCGGCCATTTGACCGGGCGGGGCAGGAAATCGCGAAAATTGGTTCGCAAAGTGCGCAAGGGACGGGTGCCGGGGAGCGAAAGACAACGGGGAGCACCGCGCAATTTGGCGAGCGCGGCAGCATCGCGGTCCAGGCCCGGCGGCTTTTCGCTGGCGTCGGCGGTCTGTGGCGATTACCGTAAAACCTGATTCGGGCCGTCAAAGGCGGTGGCTCGCGCCGGCATTTCCCGAAATAGCGGGGAATAAATCGCGGGTTGACGGTTCTTATTTGTCGAGGGATGCGCGACCATGGGGATGCCCGGCAACGCACGGACGGTGCAGCGGTTGGTCGATGAACATTACGTCGCCCTCTACCGCTACGCCTACCGCCTCAGCGGCAAGGCGGCCGACGCCGAGGACCTGACCCAGGAGGCGTTCTGCAAGGCCCAGGCCAACCTGGCCCAGTTGCGCCAGAGCGACCGGGCCAAGCCGTGGCTGTTCAGCATCCTCCGCAACGCCTATTTACATCGCGTCCGCGCGGAAAAGCAGCAGGCGTGCGTGTCCCTCGAAGCGATCGGCGACGTGCCGGACCGCGTGCCGGACGCGCTGCCCGACGTCGATCCGGAACGGTTGCAAAAGGCACTCAACGACCTACCCGAAGGCTTTCGGACGCCGCTGATCTTGTATTACTTCGACGATTTTAGTTATTGTGACATCGCCGAGCAGATGGATCTGCCGATGGGAACCGTGATGTCGCGTTTGGCGCGGGCCAAGACGTACCTCCGCAACCGGCTTCTCGACGCCGCCGCGGCCCCCCCCATCCCCCCCTTGGTAAGGGGGGGGATGGGGGGGTCCGCAAGCGGCCCGCGCTCCGGGACGCGCTCCGGGCCACGATTGGGGAGGGGCGATTGATGGACTGCAAGACCGCCCTGCTCTTACTGGACTTCAGCCGGCCCCACGCTGTCGAGCTGGACGCCGAGGATGCGCACGCCCTCGAAGACCACCTCGCCGCCTGTCCCGACTGTACCGCCGCCGCCAAAAACGAACGCCGGATCGACGAACACCTCGGCAAGGCAATGCGGGCGGTCGAAGTGCCGGACCGCTTGCGCAACCACTTGTTGAACCGCCTGGAAGCCGACCGCGGCGACTGGTACAAGCGCTGGGCCGGCCACGGCCTGCGTGCCACCGTCGCCGCCGCGGCCTGCCTGTTATTCGTCGTCGGCAGCCTCTACGGCTGGTCGCAATACCGCGCGTGGAACCGGCCCGCGCTCGACCCCGACAGCGCCTGGAGTGAGGTTTTTCAGAAGACGGTTTCGCCGCCCGACCGGGCCGAGGTGGAAAAGTCTTTCAAGCAGCAGGGTATGCCGACGGTGCTGCCCGATTTGAACTACCGCTACCTGACTGCCCACGGCATCGCTGACTTCCAGGGCGTCCAGGTGCCGCAGCTCGTGTTCTACCGTGCCGACAACGACGGCTCCAACCACGCGGTCGTCTACGTCCTTTCGGAAAAGCAGTTCAAACTGAAGGACGTGCCGACGAACTACGTCTCGCCGACCGGCTACCAGTACAAGGTTACGATCCTGCACCAGGCCCACGGCTCGTTCGCGTACGTTATCGTCCACACGGGCGAGAATGTCGAGTGGTTGAAGAATCCGCAATGAGTCGCGGCGGGCGAGCAAAGATTCCAATTCCAAGGCGAGCCGTGGGGCTTGCCTTCGTAGCCGCAAGCGGCCCGCTTGCTGGCTTGCAGGCCGGCTGCGTTGCCGCAGTCCAGCCGGCAAGCGGGCCGCTTGCGGCTACGGTCGTAGCCGCAAGCGGCCCGCTTGCTGGC
>JBBRLG010000082.1:0-16986 GCA_038231495.1 Gemmatales bacterium
GCGCGACCGCGGTGCCGGCCCCTCCGCCGGGCGCGCGTAGGCAGATTCTAGTACTGGATTGGTAGATTATTGAGCGGCGTTGGCGCGCCGCGGCGTCCGCGGTGCGCTCCCAAGGTGAACTCCCAAGGGGGATAGGGCAGCCGCACCCCCTATTGCGCTGCGCTCCGTCCGGGATGGCGTCGCGGAAACTCCACCCGGCAGCTTACGCAGCCGGTTCGCCAATTGCAGTTCCCACAGCCCGCCCTCCAATCCCACCGCCGTTGGCCTTGACGCGACGCAACTCCTTTTTATAATCCGCCGCTCGCAAGGAGAGACGTTTCGCGCGCCCGGTCGGTTGGTCGCCGGCAACCGACGCCAAGCCTCGACTTGCCCCGGAGGGAGGCCCGTGGTGAGAAACTGGTTTGCACAATGGCTGGACCGGCCCCTGCTGGCCGCCGCCTTCCTCGCCGGCGGCGTTTGCACCTCTTGCGCCCTCGCGCAGGAGCGCGGCCCGTCGCCCGGAGCAATCCCCCGCGCCCAGGCACCGCAGCCTGCCGAAACGCTGCGGCTTACGTTCGACGCCCCCGGCGATTCCAAGCCCGTCGTCGTCGATGCGGACGAAATTGCCATTTGGGCGGAGGACGGCCGCCGCGTCGTCGTGCTGCGCGGCCGGGTGCTCATTCAACAAAACGTCATTCAGACGCGCTGTCAGCAGGCCGTGGCCTGGATCGACGAGGACAACTTCAAGCGGACCGGCATCCAGCACCTGGAGTTGTATTGCGAGGGCGAGGTCGGCGTCGATAACAGTGCCGACTTGAAACGGGCCGACCGTGCCGTCCTCACCTTCAACACCCGCGGCGAATTGAAGCTGAACGCCCACGCGAAACCAATCGTGCAGCAGGCGCAGGCCAACGACCCGCTCGTGCTGCGCGGCCGGTCGGAGCGCGCGCCCGAAACGCCCCGGCACGCCCCGACCTCGGCACCGAGACCGGCCGCCGCGCCGCCCTTGACGCCGCCGGCACCGGTGAATCCGCCCGTCACGTCGCCGGCACCCTTTGTGCCGGGGGTGATTCAACAAACGGCGTTTCAGGAAAGCGCACCCGCGCGCACCGTCCAGGGGCCGCCGCCCGTGCCGCCCGACACGCCGGTGTTGCCCACCCTGCCCGCGCCGCGGGTCGGCGACGCCGTGCCCGGCGTCGCGCCCCTGGACGCGCCCTCCCGACCCGCCGTCCACGCGCCGCTGGCCATCGACTCGCCGACGCGCCAGTTCAGCGTGCTGCCGCGTAACAGTCACGGCTACAGCATCGACGCCCCGCCGCCGCAGCCCGGCGACAACGGCTTGCAGACCATCATCGTCACCGGCGGCGTCATCCTGACCGTGCGCAACGCCGCCGGCACCGACATGCTCGACATCGAGGCCGACCGCCTCGTCATCTGGACCCGCGGCGTCACGCCCCAACAACTCCTCAACCCCAACGCCCTCGGCGCCGAGCCGGACGGCCAGCGCCACCTGGAGTTCTACCTTGCCGGCAACGTCGAATTGCGCCAGACGGTCGGCAAGGATTCGCACATCCTGCGTGCCGACGAAATCTACTACGACACCAACCGCAACGTCGCCATCGCCCTCAAGGCCCAACTCGAATTCAAGCCGCCCCTCGTCGCCGACCCCATCGTGGTCAAGGCCGAGGAACTGTACCAACACGCGCCGCAGCAGTACGAAGTGGTGCGCGCCGAGATTTTTTCGAGCAAGCTGCCCTCCGACCCCGGCCTGAAAGTCTTCGTCCGCCAGGCCACCATCGAGGACAAGGCCGTGCCCAAGTTCGGCACGTTCGGCCAGCGCGTCATCGACCGCACCACCGGCGAGCAGATGCAAACCCGGCAAACGATCTTCAAGGGGCAGGACGTTTATTTCGAGTTGGAACACGTACCCTTTTTCTATCTCCCTTATCTGTCAGGCGACGCCCGCGACCCGCTCGGCCCGGTCGAGGACATCAACTTCGGCTACAACCGCATCTTCGGCTTTCAGTTCGGCACGTCGCTCAACCTGTACGACCTGTTCGGCATTCAGCCGTTCGAGAACACCAAGTGGCGCGGCCAGATCGACTACCTGACCGCTCGCGGCCCGGCCCTGGGCACCACCTTCGACTACAGCCCCAAGGAGGTGTTCGGCGTCCCGGCCAAGGTGGACGGCTCGTTCACGGCGTACGGCATCTACGACGACGGCTTCGACGTGCTGGGCGGCGGCCGCACCTGGCCGCAGAACATCCCGGAGTTCCGCGGCCGCGTCAAGTGGCGCCAGGGCATTTACGAATTGCCCAACGGCTTCACCGTGCAGACGCAGCTCGCCTACCTGAGCGACCGCAACTTCCACGAACAGTACTTCTTCATGGAGTTCCTGACCGACATTAACCAGAGCACGTTCGTCTACGTCAAGCAGGTGCCGGAACACGCCAACTACGGCTACACCGGGTTGATCGAGCCGCGCCTGGGCCGCGAGTGGGTCACGCAGACTGAATCGTTGCCGCGCGTGGACGGCTACCTCATCGGCCAGTCGTTCTTTGACGTGCTGTCGTACAGCGCCCGCGGCAGCCTCGGCTACTACTCGCTGGACATCACCAACGACACCACGGTCGGCGGCGAGCGCGTCATTAGCTCGACCGACCGGGCCGACCGCACGGGCCGCTTCGACCTGCTGCAAGAACTGAGTCTGCCATTCGGCGCCGGGCCGTTTCGGCTGGTGCCTTACGGCAAGCTGGACCTGACCGAGTACACGCAAGACCTGCAAAACCAGGAGGTCGGCCGCGTCTGGGGCGGCGGCGGCGTGCGCGGCAGCAT
Source organism: Gemmatales bacterium (assembly GCA_038231495.1). Classification (GTDB taxonomy): domain Bacteria; phylum Planctomycetota; class Planctomycetia; order Gemmatales; family Gemmataceae; genus JBBRLG01. The sequence continues at coordinate 2,815 of JBBRLG010000082.1, forward strand.
TCCGTTCACCCGGCTCTTCCCCGACGTGCAGAGCGAGCTGTGGAACCTTAACGGCATCAACCACAAGCTCGTCCTGGGGGCCAATTATCAGTACATGAAGTCGAACGAGCCGCACACGCGCTTCCCGCAGCTGGACCGGCTCAACGACGACGAGACCGACCAGGCGTTGCGCGACCTGATCCCGAACCTGCCGCTCTACTATCCGGGGTTGGCTCGCTCGCCCGCGGCGGGCGTGTTCGACCCGCAGGGTTACGCGCTCCGGCGGCTCGTGGAAAGCAAAATCGACACGCTCGATTCCATCGAGGTGTTGCAGCTGGACCTGCGCCAGCGGTTGCAGACCAAGCGTGGCTACCCCGGCTCGGAACACATCGTGGACTGGATGACGCTGGACCTGTCGGGTTCGTTCTTCCCCAACGCCAGCCGGGATGACGTCAACCGGCGGTGGGCGTTCCTGGAGTACGATTACGTCTGGAACCTCGGCGACCGCACCACGCTGACCAGCACCGGCTGGGTCGATCCGTACCCCAACAGCGCCCGCGTGTTCACCATCGGCGCGTACCTGAACCGGACGGACCGCACGAACTTCTTCCTCGGCTACCGCTACATCGACGGCTACAAGGACGTCGATCCGATCAACAGCCGGGCGCTGACCGCCGCCTTGACCTACATTTTCAGTCCGAAATACGCGATGTCGGTGAGTGCCACCTACGACTTCGGCTCGTCGCTGGCGGAGTCGAACTCGCTGGTGTTCACGCGCATGGGCAGCGACCTGCAAATCAGCGTCGGCATCACGTACAACGCGCTGCAGAGCACCGTCGGCGGCATCATCGAGATCGTGCCGAACCTGGTGCCGGCAAACCGTCGCGTCGGCCCGATCACGGCGGTCGGCGGCAGCCCGAACAGCCTCGGCGTCCGCAATTGATTGGCCGCTTGCGGCGTTGCGAACCGTCCCCTGATTCAGGGAGTCCCCCTTGGTACTCACGGAACCCAACCGCTTGTCCCAACCCGAACCGACTCCCCTGGAGCCGACGCCCGCCCCGCGCAAACGGCGGTCGTGGCGGCACAAGTTCCGCGCCGCCTGCCGCGGCCTCAAGCTCGGCGTCCGCGGTCATTCGAGCTTCTGCGTTCACTTCTTTTGTGCGGCCCTCGTGCTGTTGACCGCCCTCGTCCTGGGTTGCGAGCCGCTGGAGTGGTGCGTCCTCATCGGTTGCGTCGGCCTGGTACTCACCGCCGAACTGTTCAACAGCGCGATCGAAACGCTGTTCCGCGGCCTGCCCACCGCGACGAAGGAACGGACCTGGCAAGCCCTCGACATCGCGGCGGGTGCGGTGCTGCTGGCGAGCCTGACGGCGAGCGTCGTCGGCTTGTTGGTCTTTGTGCCGAAGTTCCTGCCGCGGCTGGAACAACTGGCCGAATGGTGCGGCATCTCTTAAACCAATCCCCGGCGCATTCGACCGATCCCTCTTCCACGAGGTGGCCGCGTTTGCCGGCCCGCGCCGGCGGGCGGGCCAAACACCACCATGCCGCTCGACCACCAACCCGTTCTCGACTGGTTGACCAAAAACCATCCCCAACTGGTGCAAGACCTGGGCAAGCTCGTCGCCATTCAGAGCGTCAGCAACGACGGCGAACACCAGAAGGAAATCGACCAGACCGCGGCGCTGACCTGCGAGCAGATGTGTGCCGCCGGTTTGAACAACGTCGCCGTCCTCAAGACCGCGAAGTCCAACCCCTACGCCTACGGCGAATGGCTCGGCGCGCCCGGCAAGCCGACCGTGTTCCTGTACGCCCACCACGACGTGCAGCCGGTCAACGACGTGAGCGACACGAAATGGGCGTCGGACCCGTGGCAGCTGACGGCCCGCGACGGCCGGCTGTTCGGCCGCGGCTCCGCCGACGATAAGGGTGCCATCACCGCGCAGCTCGGCGCCCTCGCCGCCTACCTCAAGACGCACGGCAGTCTGCCGGTAAACGTCAAGATGCTGGTCGAGGGCGAGGAGGAGATCGGTTCGGAGAACCTGCTGGGCTTCTTCCAGGAGCACAAGGAGCGCATCCAGTCCGACGCGATCGTGGTCAACGACACGGAGAACGTCGAGGTCGGTTTGCCGTGCATCACGAACTCGCTGCGCGGCATCGTGGCGTTGCAGATCGAAGTGCGCAGCGCCGAAATGCCGGTCCACAGCGGCATGGCCGGCGGCGCGCTGGCCGATGCCGCGATCGCGCTGAACGTGATCCTGTCGCGGCTGTATTGGAAGAACGGGCCGCTGCCAATACCGCACTTCTACGACCGTGTAACTCCAATGACGCCGGCGGAGAAGAAGGCACTGACGGCGCTGCCCGGCGACGAGGCCCGCTGGCGGAAGGAAATGGGCGTGCTGCCCGGCGTGCAGTTCGCCAACGAGGCCAAGGTCCACCTCTACGAACAGACCTGGCGCAAGCCCGCGATAACGGTAATCGCGCAGGAGGCAAGTTCGATCAAGGGCGCGTCCAACCAGGTGTTGCCGAAGGCGACCGCGCTGGTGAGTTGCCGGATCGTACCGGACCAGGATCCCGACGAGGTGTACGCCCAATTGAAGGCGTTCCTGACGGCCGACCCGCCGTGGGGCGTGCAGGTGACGGTCAAGCCGCAAGGTGCGGTGAAGTGGTGGCGGACGGACCCGACCGGCCCGGCGTTCGACGCGGCGATGAAGGCGATGAAAAGCGGCTTCGGCCGCGACGCGGTGCCGATCGGCTGCGGCGGCTCGATCGGCTTCGTCGGTCCCCTGGCGGAACTGCTCGGCGGCGCACCGGCCCTGCTGTTGGGCATCGAAGACCCGATGAGCAACGCCCACGCGCCTAACGAGAGTCTGCACGAAGGCGACTGGAAGAAGTTGATGCGGTCGTTGACGTACCTGTTCGCCAACCTCGGCGACCTGCCGGGCGGCAGAGTTAAATGAACCACGGAAGATACGGAAAACGCGGAAAAAAGACGGAAGGCAAACCAAGTGAACCAACCGGGCCCGACCCCGCGACCCTACGTTTCGAGGCTCATTGCCAGCGACCGGCTGCGCACAGCGGTCAACGGGTCGCTGGGCCTGAATCTTTGGCTGCTTCTTTTCGCCGGTTTGTGTCAGGTCGTGCCCGTCGTCCCCAAAGCGACGTGGCACGCCGGCAAGGCGCCGCATCTCCACGCGTTTTTGGCCGACGGCAAAACGCTCGTCACCAGTGGAAATTCCGATTTTCCCCACCAAGGCCCCATTGACCTGTGGGACGTGGCGACGGGCCAACGGCGCTTATCCGTCGCCGGCGATTGGGTGGCGGTTCGGGAAGTCAAAGTCTCCCCCGACGACAAGGTATTTACCACCCTTGATCGGAACGACCATTTGGCGATGTGGGAAACGGCGACAGGGCAGAAAGTCGAGCCATTCGCGGAGTTTCAAAAAGAATTAGGCTGGACGGATTGCCGCGACAAGCAGTTTTCACCGGACGGCCGTTTTCTGATTCTCGAGCAGCGACGTGCGACTCGCGAAGGCCCCTATTTTCTCTTCTTCTGGGAGGTGGAAACGCAGGCGTTGCGGGCACGCATCGAAGGTTACCTTGCGGACCTGATGATCGACAAGGACGGCAAACAAATGGCCATTTTTCACCGCGCGGAGCCGAGCCACTTCCGAGTCGAACGCTGGCGACTGGATGCCAGGTTTCCGGATACCGGTCCGTTCCAAGTGCATGACGTTTCCGCCCATAAAGTCGCGATCTCGCCGAAGCTGGACACGTTCGCCACTGCTCACAAAAACGCAGGTCCGGACAATGGCGACATTCAACTCTGGGATCTGGCAACGGGCAAGGAAAAGGCCAAGATCGTATACTTCAACCCGGACCCGCCCAATAACCAGCTTCGCTTCAGCCCGAATGGCAGGTTCTTGACCGTTGATAATCCCCACCGCTTTAATCAAATCTATTGGCAGCGGGAACCACCCGGCCCCCCGCCGCTGTGGGACACGGAAGCCGGGCTGAAAGAAGTCGGCGGCGGTCTCGACGCACTTCACATTTCCGCGGACGACCGTCGGCTTCTCGCCAAATCGAAGACCGGGGAAGTGGAACTTTATGACACCGCGACGTTCCGGAAACTTGGCAATATCTCCGTGCCGGGTGAGGGGACGATCTCAATTGCTATGGGCCAGACGTTTTCGCCCTCGGCCTGGGATTTGTACCAGTTCACTCCCGACAGCAAAGCGGTGCTCGTGACGGGCATGATCTCTTTTGGACATGACAACGCGATAACCGACTTTCTCGGCCAATACATCCCCGCATTCAGGCCCACGTTTCCCCGCGTGGTCCGGTTATGGGACGTTGAGACGGGCCAGCAAATCGCCGCCTTTACGGACTGTTGGCACGCGCTTTACGCGCCGGACGGCAAGACCGTGGCGACGGCCCACGAGGACGGCACCATTCGCATTTGGGACGTGCCGCCGCGCAAGCCGGTCCTCGCGCTCTTTGGCGTTTCGCTCGTGCTCTGGCTGGCTCCCCTCGTTGGCGTTCAACTCTTGGGCAGGCTGCTGCGACGATTCCGACGCCGCCGTGCAGCGCAATGAAAGGAACCACGGAACACACGGAAAAAAGACGGAAGGAAGAAGAGCCGCTAACCTTTTTAGGCGAGCCGGGAGCGTAACAGTACTTTCAACCTTGCAAAAACGACGCAAGGCAGGTGCAATTCAAGTGTTACGCCTAGCTTGAATTAGGAGTTGCCAATGCGTCACTTCCATTCTACCATCACTCCCGGCGTCATCCATCGCACCACGCGCCAGGCGCTGCAGGCCACTCTGGACTGGGAGCCCTTCCACGACTCCGTCAGCGTTGCCGATCTGCTCGATTTGCTCTTGCTCATGGCTGCGTCCACCGCCTCCCTCTTCGCCACGGTGCGGCGTTTCTTCGGCTTCAGCCATGAAACGGCCCAGCGGGCCGTCCCTGCGAATCTGCCGAGTATGGATCGGCTGGTCCAAGGCCTCGTCGGAGCCTTGCATGACGTGATGCAGTTCTCCCGTCAAGACCGGCGGCGGTCGTGGCTGCTCGCCATCGACACGCACAACGTCGCCTACTACGGCCGACGCAACGCTTACGTCGTTGGCGGGCCCAAGAAACAGGGGACCAAATGGTTTTTCAGTTACGCCACCGCCGTGTTGCTGCACAAGCATCGCCGTTATACCGTCGCTTTGTGTCCGGTACCGTCCGCGACGAAGCCGCACGAATGGTCCGGACTCTGCTCGATCAAATCGCCGCCCAAGGCCTGAAAATCCGCGGAGTTGCGCTCGATAGCGCCTTCGACAGCGGCGACACCCTGCTCTTGGTGCAAGAACGCGGCCTGGCCTACACGGTGCCGCTGCGACGCAAGGGCAACACCCGCAACGCCCGCAACCGCTGCTTCGAGGGCCGGCACCGCCTGATCCGCTGGGTGGAATGGACCACGGAGAAAACCCGTCGCCTGGTGCGGACGCGCACGCTGCTTTGGAAAGGCAGACCCAAGACCAGGGTCTTCGCTTTCCAAGGTTGGAGCGGCGGCCGGGCGCGGAACCTTCACCAGCAGGCCCTACGGCAACGACGGCTGTACCGCCAACGCTTCGGCATCGAAACCAGCTACCGGCAAAAGAACCAGGCCCAGGCCCGCACCACCAGCCGTGATCCGGTCTACCGCCTGCTGCTGGAGGGCATCGGGTATGTCCTTCGTCAGGTAGGGGCCGTTCTGACGGAGGAACTCGCCCGTCAGAGCCACGCAGGTCCGGGCACCTGGATTGCCGACCTCACCATGCAAAAGATGGTCGATTGGCTCCGACACGAACTCACAACCCTCCACCCGGAAGATCTCTCAATCCCAACAAGCTAAACGGGTTGCATACAATGATGCTCGTTGAAAGTACTGGTAAGGGAGCGGTGAACCCCCCCGCTCCCTTACGGTCGCGGCTCTGACAAAGGTCCCCTAACCGTCGCGGCTCTGCTATTCTCTGCACTCCTAAATTGGACAAGCGGCCACTCGCGACCTACGGTTGTCGTGTCTCCCAGCGGACTTTCAACGGCCAGCGCGCGCCGCCGGTTGCCCCCGTGCGGTTTGGCAATCGGCGGAAACCATCTCGGTTGGCTGCATTCGGGAAGTGGGATCGAACCATGAGTTTTCTGCGGGAAGCCGATTCGGAACCGATTCCGGGATACCGCCTGATCGAGCCGCTCGGCAGCGGCGGGTTTGGCGAAGTGTGGAAGTGCGAAGCGCCGGGCGGGCTGTTCAAGGCGATCAAGTTCGTCTTCGGCAACCTCAACTCGCTCGACGTGGACGGCGCGCGCGCCGAGCAGGAACTGAAGGCGCTCAAGCGCGTCATCGAAGTCCGGCACCCGTTCATCCTGTCCACGGAGCAGATTCAAACCGTCAACGGCGAAGTCCTCATTGTGATGGAGCTGGCCGACAAGAACCTGCACGAGGCCTACGAGGAGCACGTCAACGCCGGCCTCGTCGGCATTCCGCGCGACACGCTCATGCGCTACGTCCGCGACGCGGCGGAAGCCCTCGACCTGATGAACGAGAAGCACAACCTGCAACACCTCGACATCAAGCCGCGCAACCTCTTCCTCGTCAGCGACCGCGTCAAGGTGGCGGACTTCGGCCTGGTCAAGTGCCTGGAGCGCAGCGGCGCGTCCGGCGTCCTGGGCGGCGTCACGCCCCTGTACGCCGCGCCGGAGACTTTTGCCGGCAATATTAGCGGCCGCAGCGATCAGTACAGCCTCGCGATCGTCTACCAGGAGTTGCTGACTGGCCAACGGCCGTTCACCGGCAAAAACGCCCGGCTCCTGGCCCAACAGCACATGAACGAGCCGCCGGAGTTGCGCTCGCTACCGGAGGCTGAACGGCCGGTGGTCGCCCGCGCCCTGTCCAAGGACCCGGCCCAGCGCTTCCCCAACTGCCTCGCCTTCGTCCGCGCATTGCACGCGGTCGGGACGCAACCGACCCGCGAAATGCTGTACCTCGAAGACGCCCCGGGCGCGCCCAAGCGGCCCGTGACCATGTGGGACACGATGGAAAACGTGTCCCTGGAGCGGGGGCCGGGGGGGCGGGCGGAAGAAGACCTGGTGTCGGTAGACCTGGGGGCGGCGGCGCCGCCGTCGTCGGAAAGCGATTTCGTCGACGTGTCCCAGCTGGGCATCACGATGGCCCTGCCGCAGACCGGGGCACTGCGGCCGACGGTCATCATCGGCGTCGGCGGTTGCGGCAAGCGCGCCCTCCTGGAGCTGCGCGGCCGGCTCCTGGACCGCTTTGGCGACCTGGACAAGTTGCCGCTCATCCGCTTCCTCTACATCGACACCGACGGCGACGCGGTGAAAGGGTCGGTACGCGGCGCGCCCGAACTCGCCCTGAAAACCACGGAAGTGCAGCACCTGCCCTTGCAATCGGTCAACCACTACCGCCGCCGCCAGCTGGACCAACTCAACGACTGGCTGCCGCGCGAAAAGCTGTTCGGCATGCCGCGCTCCCTCAAGCCGCAGGGGTCGCGCGCGCTGGCCCGCCTGGCCTTCGCCGACAACTACCTCCGCGTCGTCGCCCGCGTGAAAAAGGAAATCCAGCAGGCGTGCCACCCGGACGTCATTTACCACAGCGTCAGCCAGACCGGCCTGGCCCTGCGCGACAATGTGCCGCGCGTTTACGTCCTCGGCTCCGCGTGCGGCGGCGGCAGCGGCTTCCTCTCGGACCTCGGCTACGCCACGCGCCAGCTGTTGCAACAGCTGCGGCACCCCGACGCGCCGGTCACGACGTTGTTGTTTTGCGGCGCCCCGGACGACCCGGCCACGCCCCGCGCCGAGCAAGCCAACCTGTTCGCCACCCTGACCGAGTTGAACCATTTCGCCGACTCGGCGATCTCGTTCACGACCCAGTACGGGGCCGACGGCCCGCGCCTCGCGGACGACGGCTCGCCGTTCGATCACATTTACTTGCTCACGCTCGACAACCGCACCCCGGAAGGCAAACGGGACGCCATGTCGCACCTGGGCAGTTACCTCTTCCACGAATTGACGACGCCGTTGGGCATTCGCCTGGACCAGTGTCGCGACCGCCACCAAGCCGGCGCCGGGCCGTTCCGCAGTTTGGGCACCTACGCCGTCTGGTTCCCGCGCGGTCTCTTGTTGCGCCTGGCCGCCCGCAACTGTTGCCGACGCATTCTGGAAGAGTGGGGCATGCCGGGCGAGCCGACGGCGACGGCCGAGCTGGATGCCGCCCACGCCCGCATCGCGGCGGATCCCGATTTGCGTCCCGAAGCGCTGGCGACGCGCCTGGCGGAACTCGCCAGCCGACACATGGAGGCCCCACCCGGCGACGCCTTGACCCGACTCCTCACCACCATCGAGGAGCAGTCGCAGCAGTACATCGCCCAGGATGACCCGGGTGCCTGGGCACGTCAGGCTGTGGTCCGCGTCAAGGAATGGCTCGGCAGCGGCATCCAGCCGCCCGGCACGACCACCCTGGCCCAGCGCAAGAGCCGCATGACCCGCGCCCTGGAAACGGCCGCGGCCCAACTTGCTGAGGAATGGGACCAGCGGCTCCATCAGGTCGCCTACGCCCTGATGGAACACCCCGGCAAGCGCCTCGCCATCGCCGAGGCCGCCTTGTGCCGGATGATCGGCTTCTGCGACGAGGCGGTTGAAGCCCACACGACGCGGGTTGGCAGCCAGGGTTCCCGTGCTTCCCAGACCCACGCGCAACTACAGGTCGCGCTGGACAACTGCGCCCAGGGGTCCAACGCCTTCAGCTGGTTCGGCACCCGCACGAAGCGCACGGTCCGCGTCTTCATGGACCACCTCACCGCCTACGCGCGCCAGTGTCTCACCGACGACATGGCCGCCGCGCTGACCCTGGTGTACAACCAGCTGCGCGGCCGTCTGGGCGAGCACGTCCGCGATCTGACTTTCTGTCGGCAGCGCCTTCGGCACATGCAAGAGGCGCTGGAAACCTCGGTCCACCTGCTCGACGACGCGCCGGACGTGTACGGCAATGAGATGTCCACCAGTCCGCTGCCGCTGCTCACGTCCGACTCGTTTTGGGAAAGCATCCGCGAGTCGGCGACGACGCGCGTCGTGCTGCCCGACGCGGCGACCGACCTCGAGCAGGCGGCGTCGCGGTTCGTCTTCACGCTGCGTGCCGAACAATGGACGCAACTCGATCAGGCGCTGCAAGACGCCGTGCTGGCCCCGCTCGGCGGTCTTTTCCAGGCGGCCACCAATACGACCGACCTGGTACGCCACCTGGTCAACCCGCTCATCGGCCAGGCCGTGGCGACTCTGAGCAACCACCTGCCGATCACCGACGTGGCCCAGGTCGAGTTGGCCACCGAAGCGGAAGGCGATTTGGCCGCGCGGGTACAGCTGTACCACGCCAACGCGGAGCCACTCCTCAACGGGGCCGGCGTTTCGGGCGGCCAATACCGCAGCGTAGGCGCAACGATCCCGACGGAGGCTAACGGGCGCACGGAAACCGGCGACGGCCACGGCAACAACAACCCGACGGGCCAACAGCAATCGTTTCTGCTGATCCCGGCCAGCGAGAGCGGGAAGAAGTTCGGCCAGGAGGCGCAGCAGCGCATACCGAGTTTGCACCTGGTGTCGGTACCCGGCCAGGCGGATTTGATGTTTTGTCGGGAGAAATTGTCGGTTAACGGCGAAGACCTGGATCGCATCCTGCGGGCCTGCCGGGCTTCGTACGAGGAAGTGGCCTACGTCCCCACCACGTCGCCGCACTCGCGGTTCGACATTCAGGAGTGGACGCCGTTGGACCCGTGATTGTTTTGTCGAAGCCGCGCATGTCAGAGCCGCGACCGTAAGGAAGCGGTGGAGTTCACCGCTCCGAACCATTTTCGTAACCGTTCACCGCGTTGTTGAAAACCAGCCAACCGTAGACAGAGCGCGCTATCGTTTCCGCGACGATCCATTCGTTTCGCGTGGCTTGAGAGCAAAGGAAACGAACTTTGCTTCCGCAAGTGCTTATCGGGTATTCTCTTGGGGAAGTTCGTTTCCCGACCCCCTGACACACCCCCCCTGGATTCTCTCCTGCCGTTGATGTCCAATCATGTCCACTGCCCGCACCCGGTGAACGGTTACGAAAACTAAACACCCCGCAGGTCACGCACGCTTTCCACGGCCGTTCGATGCGTCGGTCGATGGGACCGACGCGCGCAACAACCGGGACAGTGACTCAGCCGATTCGCCGCGTTCCCCACACCCGAATGCAGCACGATCCCCCTCTCAACACCGTTGGTCTGATGATTTTGGTTGCCACTCTTGACAGGCAAGACAAGTCGTCTATAATCTTTACAAGACAACGCGTCTTGCCAATGCTCCCAACCGGACGGTGGAAAAGCCCGATGAAGAAACGTCAAGTGGCGTCGATCCCCGACGCCGAACTGAAGGTGATGGAGGAGCTTTGGCGACGCCGCGAGGCGACGATTCGCGATCTGCGGGATGCGCTCTATCCGGAGGGCGGGAATTCAAAGTTTGCCACCGTCCAGAAACTCCTCGCCCGACTCGCGGCTAAAGAGTTGGTTCACCGTCGGAAACACGAGGGGAACTGGGTGTTCCAGGCAGTCGTCGCGCGCAAGGATCTGATCGGCGGTGAACTGCGCCGCGTGGCCGACCGCCTGAGCGGCAACTCCCTGACGCCGCTCTTGACGTATCTCGTTGAGGCCGGCGAACTGACATCCAAAGAGAGGGCCCACTTGCGCCACCTGCTCGACGAGGCACCAGACGCCAAGCGCCCTCCGCGGGCGCACCAATCGTAAAGGGACCAGAACATGCCGTGGCTGTCCTGTATCGTCTCGAACGTCCTCCTGGCGTCGCTGCTGGCGCTGGCGGCCTGGTTCATGCAGCGGTGCCTGCGACGCCATGCCCTCGCCCACGTCCTTTGGGTTCTCGTACTGGTCAAGTTGGTGACGCCGCCGTTGTGGAGCCTGCCGCTCCAGGAAACACCGGCCCCCACCGCCTGCCAGAACGGCACCTGCGGTTGCGGACCGCACCTACAAACGACGGCACGCGCCACGTTACCTTGGATTCTGCTGGCAGCCTGGTCGGTTGGCGCCGCCGCGACGGGCTGGGTCGCGTGGCGTCGTTGGACTCGATTTCGACGCCTGCTGACCCACGCCGTCCCTGCGCCTCCGGAATGGCAAGCGCTGGCCGCGCGTCTTGCCACCGAGCTTTCCCTCCGCCAGCCACCGGAGATTCTGGTAGTGCCGGGCCGATTGCCTCCCCTGGTCGTACCGGGTCGGCACCGACCGCGCCTGCTGTTGCCAACGGCCTTGATCGGTCGGCTCACGGGCACTCAGCGGACCGTCCTGGTGCTGCACGAGTTGATCCATATCCAGCGCCGCGACCACCTGGTGCGGCTGCTGGAGTTGGCGGTGCGCGTGGTCTATTGGTGGTTGCCGGTCGTGCATTTGATCGGCCGGCAATTGCGCACCTGCGAAGAATCCTGTTGCGACGCGGCGGTGGTTGCCCGGCAGCCGCAAGCACGGCGCGATTACGCCCGGCTGCTCTTGGATGTGCTCGATTTCGTGGCGCCCCCGCCGCGCGCCCTCGAACAGGCCACGGCGATGAACTCTGCCACTGATCTCGAACGAAGGCTGCGCGCCATTCTCGGCACCAGCCCAAGAACACCACGCAAGTGGCCCGTCGGCGTCTTCGCGGTAGGTCTGGCATGCGCGATCGTGCCTTGCGAGGTGTCCTACGATTGGGTCGGAGCGCTGGTGCCGGCGGCGACGTCCGCGGAGCGGGAACCGGCCACGGGCCCAACACCTTTGTCCAATGGTGATCGCGATGGCGATTCATTCAAAAATCTTTGTTGTCCTTCTTGATTCCCTGGACCTCAGGAGGTTTCCATGCACTGCTTGCTACATCGTTTGGTCCGTTTTCTCCCGGTCGTTTTGGTCGCGGTCGCCGCGTCGCCCTGCCGCGCCGCGCCGGCCCCGGAAGGGTTTGAAGGCTGGGACCTCGAACCGGGCGTGGCCCAGGCGCACCTGGTGATGGTGGCCCGCGTAGCCAGCATCAGCCGCCTGACCGTAGTCGAAGGCGCGAAGACCGACGTGGCCCTACGTGAGTATCGCTTTCAGCCGATCCGGAAACTCAAGGGCATCTTTCAGCGCGACCAACTCTCGATGACCGCCGCCGACTTGGGCTGTCCCGCGGAAGACCCGGCCCTAGCTTGCCCTTTGAAAGAAGGTGAGTATCGGCTGCTTATCCTGGCCCAGCAACAGGGAAGAACTTTAGGCTGTGTGTCGGCGGCTCCGGGCGCCACGACTTTCGGCGAACGTGTGCCCCTGCTGACCGGCCCGGACGACCCGCTCGTGGCCGTGGTCGAAACGCTGATCCAAGTGGCCGATTCACGCTCGCGCCGCGAGCGCGCCACCCTGCTGGTCAAGCGGCTGGACGGGATCGAAGGCCTGGCCGCCGTGCCGCTGCTTTCCAGTCTCCGGTTGCGGGCCGACTGGGCGGCTGCCGACGAACGCGCGTTGCCGTCGCTTACCCGGCTGGCCCGCGACCCGGCAACGGCCGTCCGTGGTGCGGCGTTGGAGGTACTTCGCGACATCCTGGCGAGCCGAATCATGCCCCACGATCCACGACAGCTTGATGGCGCAGCCGACACGCTCCGAGGGGTACTCGAATCCCGCGAAGCCATCACGCGGGTGCGGCTGGCCGCGCTGGAGAGCCTGGGCCATCTGCTCGCGTTGAAGGCTGACGTCGCGTGGGCGCGCGAATTGTTGATCGCGCAGCTGACCACGGCCGAGACCCACGCCGAGCGGGCCGCGGCAGCCACGGCCCTGGCACGCATCGCACATCCGCAAGCGATCGCCGCAGTTTTGGAAGCTCTTACCAAGTTGCCGCTCGACGAAGAACCGGCGCGGGTCTCGACTTATGCTCGCGCCGCCGTCCGGCTCGACGCCCCTGGGGCCGAACGCGTCTTGCTCGCCCGCCTGGAGCGGTCTATGCAGGCGCGGCAGTCGCTCCGAGCGGAAATCGAACTACTCGGTCAAATGCGCAGCAAGAAGTCCTTACCTTTGCTCTTGGCCGCCGCCGGCCAACCGACCCTGGCAGGGGTGGACCGCCAGTCCATTGCCCGGGCTTTGGGCCGTCTGGGTGACGATCGGGCAGTGCCCGTGCTGACGGGTTGGTTGCGAGGAGACGACTACCAGCTCAAGGAGTTCGCGTTAACGGCCATGGAAACCATCGACTCGCCGGCGGCGGCCCGCGAAGCCCGGCCGTTGCTCAAGTCGGAGGCGCACTTGCCGTACAAGCTGCGCCTTGCGCGACTGCTGGCCCGGCACGAATTGGGCGATGGCTACGCGCTGGCCACCGAACACCTGGCCGACGCCTCTCACACGGCCGAGGCGACGCTCGTCCTGGCGGCGCTCCGGGACGCGCGCACGGAGAAGGACCTGTCCGCGATCCTCGCTGCTCGACCGGATCGACGTTGGCATGCCGCGGCGCTTTCCGGGCTGGCGGCCACCGGCGACGCGGCGGCGCGGCGGCAACTGCGCGACATCTTGGCTGACGACCGCAACCCCCTGGCGGCGGACGCAGCCGCAGCGGCGGGCCTGGCCGCCGACGCCGACCTGCTGCGGCCTTTGGCAACCCTCGCGCAATCGCGAAACAAGCAGATTTCCCTGGCCGCGGTCGTAGCCCTGCGCCGGTTCTTCACGGATGCCCGCACGTCGCCGCGCGGCCTGGCCGCGGTGGATCCAGACAAAGGGGACCGGGACAACAGTGACCCGCGCCCGCCGGTCGTCGACGCCCCGGCCCCAGCCCGCGCCGCCGTCGTCGCGGCGGTCGCCGCGCTGGTAGTCGACGCCTATGTCGATGCCGATGTTCGCCAGGAAGCATTTGCCGTCGCGCGGCTGTTGCGCGGCGAGCGCTACGCCAAGTTATTGGCGGACGTGGCCGACCAAGCCGAGTTGGAAGGCACGCCCTTGTTGGCGGCGGCGGAAGCGGAGTTACGTCAGCAGCGTGGCCTCGGCAAATGACCTCTCAATCGTCCCATTCATGCACGGGTTTTGCTGCTTCCTCAGGGGATTTGGCCGAAGGGGGGAGTGAACGGTTACAAAGATACCTTCCGAGTTTTTGGCGAGCCGGGAGCGTAAGCGACCGGAGTTCATCCGCAGCTAAACTCCGGTCGCTTAC
>JBBRLG010000083.1:0-16690 GCA_038231495.1 Gemmatales bacterium
AAGCCTGAAAGCACTGGACCGCATCAATGGTTTTCTGTCCCGATGGGAAAAGGCGCCATGAATATCCGTGAGATCGAACAATTGCTCGGCGGCGAGGCCGAAAGCCTCCTCAAGTACCAGCCGAAGATCAGCAAGGACCGTTTGCACGTCCCCGGCCCGGACTGCCTCGACGCGGGGCGACCCTTCAACGGTTCTCGCGGATTGAGAGCGGCGGCAGGGCGGGTGGCACCGCGACCGGCAGCGGTGCGGGCAAGGGCGACCGGTCCCAATCCAGGCCGAGTTCCCGCAACTGGGTGCGTAACAACTGAAGGTCCCAGACGTAAAGGTAACCCGTCTCCGCGCAGCGGCCGATCAGCCGGGTGCCGTCCGGCGTGAAACACGCGGGCAGCAGGCGGCTCCGGTCGGGCAGCGAAAGCCGAGCCAGTTCGCGGCCGGTGGCCGGCTCGACGAGCAGCAAGGCACCGCTGTCGGCGGTGAGCGCGAGGACCTGGCCGTCCGCTGAGAAGCACAGCCGCGACTGCACCGCGCAGCGGACGACCGGCCCGGCTTCCCAGGTTCCGACCTTCCAGAGCCGACATTCGCCGCCCTTGCTATCCGTGGCGGCTGCGAGCCAGGCCCGGTCCGGACTGAATAGCGGCCGGCCGGCTTCGGGCAGAAGTTCCCGAAGCAGTGCCGCATTGCTCGTGTTCCAGACCCGGACCGAACCACGCCAATGACTGCCCGTCGCCGCGTAGCGTCCGTCCGGACTGACAGCGCAGTAGCGAACGTCTTGCTGCGGGACCAGCGGCAGCAACCGCTCCGGTCGATCGAGATGCACGACCAACCCTTCTTCGCGCTCGCCGGGCATCGCGACCACCCGGGCGTCCGCACTGACGCCCCAGATCTCGACGGCCCCATGATCGACGATTTGTCGTGGCGGCCCCAGCGTGTGCCGGTTGGCGTCCGGCCCTTCGACGGTAAGCGGCCAACTCAGCAAGCCGTCTTCCCCGGTCGTCAATAGTCCGCCGTCGGCCTCGAACTGAAGGGGCCGCAACTGCCCCGCAGTTGCGGCCGCCAGGCGGCCCGCCTCGGTCTGGCGCAACAGGTCGATGAGTACGGTGCCGCGTGCCGTCGTCCCGGCGAGGACGCGGCTATCGGCACGGACGGCGAACGGCTCTTGCACCACCTCGCCGCCGTCCGTCTCCGTCCGGCCCAGCGCGATCCGCGTCAGCTCTCGGCCGCGGCTCACGTGCAGCAGCTGAATTCGGTCGCCTTGAATCCCCGCGCCGAGCCAGCGGTCCTCCGGGCCGAAGCGCAAATTTGTAAACATCGGCAGCGGCGTGTCAAATACCGGCGACCCGGTCCGCAGGTCCCACAGGCGGAGGATGTTACCCCAGTCGGTACTCGCCAGCAGATCACCGGCCCGGTTCACGGCGCAGACCAGGCCATGGGACCGGTGGCCCTTGAGCGGCGGCAAGACATCCTCGAACGTGCCGGCGTCGAGCAGGTGAATGGTCAGGTCGCCAGCCGGGACGGCCAGCAGGTTGCCCGTGGGATGCCACGCGGCCATGCCGGCCCCCGGCAGCACCCGGTCTTGCAGCACCTGCCCCTTTTTGAAGTCGATCGTGCGGATGCCGGCGGTCGAGGTAACGACCAATACGTGCGGCAGCCGGGGATGGAACGAGACGAAGGTTCCCGTTGCCAGAGTCGGTGGAATTTCTTGCTCCAAGCCCCCGGAGGCGGGGTCGTGGAGGCGAATGCGGCCGTCGGCAACGGCGATCGCGAGCAGCCGACCGTCCGGCCGGAACGACGCGCACGAGATGTCCTCTTCAACGTGAAGCACGGCCACCGGTTCGGCGCCGCCCTCTAATCGCCACAGTTTCAACTCGGTGCGATTCCCTTTCTCGTAGCGGTGACCGAGGAAGCAGCCGTCGGGGCTGAAGATTAACCCGCAATACGCAGGCACTTTACCCAGGCTCGGTAGTAGGGCCACCTCGGCGCAGTCCTCTACCCGCCGCACCCGGACCACGCCGTTGGCGTCGGCGCAGGCGTAGCGGGTGAACGCCGCGTCGAACTCGACGAAGGCCGGCGTGCCCGATGTCCCGTCCAACTCCCGATCAACCTCCACGTCGGGAAGGCAGAGGCAGGCGAGCGTCTCGGTGCGCAGGTCCAGCACGCGGCGGCGCTCGGCGCCGGGCAACTCCAGTGCCTTGCGCGCCACGCGCAGCCCATCGACGCGCTGGCCGCGCCTGCCCGCAAGAGCACTAGAGTGCATCGTCGCGAGGTACGCCTGCCACGTCTCGTCCTGGGCTTGCAGTTCCAGCCGTTCCGCCTTCGTCAGCGCGTGGCCGAGGTCGGTGTTCGCCTGCCTCAGTTCCGCGTTCTTCGTCAGGGTGACGCTGAGAACGAGGGCCAGCAACAAGGCCACGACCGCCAACAGCGAGGCAATCGCGGGATGCCGGCGTACGCCGCGCCAGGCCCGCGCCAACGCGGTCGTCCGCCGGCCGCGGATCGGTTCGCCGGCCAGCCAGCGTTCGAGGTCGTCGGCCAACGCGGCCGCGGAGCCGCCGTAGCGGCGCTGCGGCTCCTTCGCCAGGCAGGTCAGGCAGACCGTCTCCAAGTCGCGGTCCACCCTCGCGCGGAGCTTGCCGGGCGGGATCGGGTCGTTGTAGCGCACGCGCAACAGGACGTCGAGCGCGGTCGCGCCCTGGAATGGCGGGCGGCCAGCGAGGATTTCGTAGAGGACGGAACCAAGACCGTAGACGTCGGTCGCCGTGGTCACCTCCCGGTTTTCGCCGCCGGCTTGCTCGGGCGCCATGTAGCTCGGCGTGCCGAGAATCGCCCCGGAATGCGTCAGTTCACTCGCCCCGCCGACGGGCCGCGCCAGGCCGAAGTCAATAATCTGCGGCTCGCCGCGCCCGTCCACCAGGACGTTGGCCGGCTTCAGGTCGCGGTGCAGGAGGCCGTGTTGGTGTGCGAAGTGCACGGCACGGGCGACGGCGGCCAGCAGCCGTACCCACTCGCGCAGGGGCACTGCCGACCCGCGGGCCAGTCTTTGGGCCAGGCTGCCGCCGTCGATCAATTTCATGGTGAAATAATGGCGGCCCGCGTGCTCGCCGACCTCGTAAATGGGCACGATGTTGGGATGGTCGAGGCGGCCGGCGTTTTCCGCTTCGGTGCGGAACCGGCGGACTTCGCGCGCCGTGGCCGGTTGGCCCGTCAGGATCATTTTGAGGGCGACGACGCGGTTGAGTCGGCCGTCGCGCGCCCGGTACACGACGCCCATGCCGCCGCGGCCGATCTCGTGCAGTAGCTCGTAGCCGGCGATGAGGGGGGGCGCTCCCGCACCGGAGGCCGCGGCCGCCGGGCCGCAACCCCTTGCCCCGCCCGGCTCCGGCTCGTCGTCGAAAGACACGGTCCGTGGGTCGAATTCGGTGTCGGGAAAGCGAATGCGGTAGTCCGCCGGCGCGCACGGCTCGCCGGCGTTCTGGCGGTAGTGGACGTCGAGCAGGATGAGTTCGCGCAACAGGGCGGCACGGTCCGGCTCGACCCAGCCGGCCAGGTACTCTTCGATTGCCGGTCGTCCGGATTGCCACGCAATCTCGAAGCGGTTGCACGCGCGGTCCACCCGTCGCGCCAGGGCCGTGTCCGGCGGGTCCTGGCCCTCGCGATTCTGTTCGCTCATGAACCCGGCTCCATTTCCCAGACGTTGCGGATCAGCCGCAGTTTGCGCTTGATCGACCGCGGCGCGTAGCCCAGCCGGTCGGCAATCTCTTTGACGGTGTAGCCCTCCATGCGCAGCAGGGCGACGGCTTCCAGTTCGCGGTCGCCCAGGCGGCGCAAGAGGCACTGGCACTCCTCGGCGACCTGCGCGGCAAAGTCCGGCGTCGGTTCGCGGCTGAGCAGTTCTGCCAGGTCCACGGCCCCGACCGCCCGGTCCGCCCCGCCGCGCTTCTGGGCACGCTCGTCGCGGACGAGGCGCGCCGCCTTCCGCGCCGTGATGACGACCAGCAGCCGCCAAAGTCCGTCCCGGTCGAGCAGCTCCGGGAACCGCCCGTGTTGGGCGTTGCGACAGAAGCTAGCGAACGCGCTGAGGGCAACGTCCTCCGCGTCGGCGGCCCCGCCGGGGGCGCGCTGCAGCTTCAGGCGGGCCAACTCGATCAACCGCGGGAAGTACAGTTCCCAAAGGCGCTGGACCGAGGCGGCATCGCCCCCCTTCAGTTGGTCCAGCCAGTGCGATACCGGGCCGTCGGACGACATGGACTCTATTCTCCGGGAACCAAGAACCACCCACGAGTCGTGGCTGATTGTACCGCAGGTTCTCCGGAATAGTAGCACGCGTCATCCAAGGAATCATGCCGGAAAGCGTTCGTCGGGGGACGGGGCTGCACCATTTCTAAAAAAAGTTTCCGTGCGCGTCCCCTGCCGCGCCGCGTTCGGCATCCTATGGTAGGGAACCCGACCGCCGGCACCCGCCGTCTCGAACCGCGACGCCCGCCGGCGCCGGGCGGTGCGGTTGTGGAAGTTACGGAGTGTGACAATCTTTAGACCATGGGGAGTATTTTCATGACGCGGAAATTGCAGAGCGTGGGATGGTTGCTGCTGGTCGCTTGCGCGCTCCTTGGCGCAATCCCGGCACCGGGCGCAGAAGACAAAAAAGACGACGAGAAGTTCGCGGACGAGGTGATCGCGGATACGATGGCGGCTTACCGGATGGCGGAATTCGGCCGCAACGCCAAGACGCCGTCGCCCGAGGCGCTGGTGGCCGCCGGCAGCCTGTTGCGTTCCCTCAAGGGCGCCAAGCTCACCAAGATCGCCGAGAAACCGACCGACGCGGACGGCAAGGCCGCCGCTGGCGAGGATCAGGCGACTCAGAATTACGAGGAGCAGGCTAACGAATTGTTCGATGAGGCCATTGCGCTGGCGACGAAGCAGGGACAGGACAAGACCATCACCGAGCTAATCAAGATCGCCAAGGCACGCCAGTACCGCGCCGTCCTCGGCGGGCCGAAGACGATCAATCGCACGATCGGGCCGAACGGGTGGGCGGTCTACAACATGGAGTTCGAGCCGCACAAGAGAGGGACGTTCGGCTTTCGCGCGTCCTTTCCAATGAAAATCACAGTCGTCCGTTCGGACAATTCCGTCGTGATCGCCGACGGAGTGACGGCCAACGACTGCGCTTCTCACGTCTTCGGGGGTTTGACGGCCGGACATCAGTCGGTCCCCGTCACTATTCGGGTCCAGAACCTGTCCAAGCAGGCCGGCACGTTTACGCTGCTGGTCAACTGAAGCTACCGCTTTTTGAGCCGCCGGGCCGGTCGGGTGACCGGCCCGGCGGCCATTTTCTACGAGGTGACGCCATGCGCTGCTTTCAACTCGCACTCCTGACCCTCAGTCTCGCTTTCCTAAGCCGCGCTGGGGCGGCGGACGACGGTGCCGCGCTGCTCGTCCTGGACAACGGCGCGCACCGGGGTCGCGTCGTCGCTACTCACTTCACGCCGGACGGCAAGCGCCTGATTTCCGCCGGCGTCGATAACACCGTGCAGGTCCGCAACCTCGAGTCGGGCCTGCGCGAAAAGCTGCTGCGGCCGCCACTTCAGGGGAGTGAGAACTTTATCAGTACGGCGGCGCTGTCGCCCGACGGCAAGGTCGTCGCCGTCGCCGGGCTGACGGTGCGCGACGGCACCAAGTCCAGCTCGCCGGTCTACCTCTTCGACTGGGCGGCCGAGAAGGTTATCGCAGTCCTTAGGGGCGGCGAAGCCCGCATCCTCGCGGTGGCGTTCGCGCCGGACGGCAAGGGTCTGGCAGCGGCCGACCAGGCCGGGCACGTCGTCGTCTGGAAGCTCAGCCAGCCGGACAAGCCCGAACTCCAGTGGAAGGCGCACGGCGTGGCGATCAACGGGATCGTCTACGCGCCGGACGGCACCTCCCTGGCCACCGCGTCCGACGACCGCACCGCCCGCATCTGGGACGCCGCGACAGGCAAGCCAGGCCCCACGCTCGAGCACGCGGTCAACGAGCGGGCCGGTGCCGGCATGGTCGAAGCGCTGGCCTGGAGTCCCGACGGCAAGCTCCTCGCCACCTCCAGCTTCGGCAGCGTGCGGCTCTGGACTCCCGACGGCAAGGAGCGCGAGTGGAAGCCCGTCTTCAATCGCAAGTACGGGTTCCGCACGGTGGCGTTTACCAAAAAGTCCGACGCCCTGTTCCTCAACGGCGGCGACCGCGCTTATTGCTATATTGCGGTCCAGGACCTCGCGACCGCAAAGCCGCGCGTCCAGTTCGCCGACGTGAACTTGATAAAATCGCCCCTGCGCAACCAGCCGGGTTCGAGCGCCGGCGCGCTCGCCCCGGACGAGACAACGGCCGCCTCGACCGGCGGCCCGGACCACGCGCTTTACGTCTGGTCCACCGCGGAGCCACTCAAGGGTTTTCAGCGCTTCGGCGGCCGCGACCGCCCGGTCGAATACGACGGCGGCGCCTTCGCGACGGACGACAAAACCCTGCTCTGGCGCACGACCAAATCCGACGCCTGGGAGTACGGCTTCGACCTCGCCCAACTCACCCTCCTGAAAGCGCCGGACGCCAAACCCCAACCGCAGAATGACAAGGCCGGCACAAATCTCGTCAAGAAGTTCAACGCGGGCGAATTGATGCTCTACAACGGCGACAAGGCCGCGGTGAGGTTCGGCATAAATATCAAGGAGGAGATGCGCGGGACGATTACCGGCTGGACCGTGTTGCCCAACGACCTGCTCGCCGTCGGCACCACCCTCGGCTATTTGCTGTTATTTAACACCGACCCGGCCGGCGGCAACCCCAACCAAAACCGGCAGCCACTCAAGGTGCTGAAGGCGCACGGCAGTTCCGTGCGGGTCGTGAAGCCGTCGCACGACGGTCGCTACCTGCTCACTGCCGACGACGACGAGCCGGTCCTCCGCGCCTGGAAGATCGAAGGCAAGGGCAAGGAGGTCGCTTGCCGTCCCTTGCTGTCCGTTCTGGTCTCCGGGCCCGATTGGGTGGCGTGGACGCCCGAGGGCTACTTCGCCGCCACGCCGGAAGGCGAGCGCTTCATGGGCTGGGTCGTGAGCAACGGCCCCGACCACGCGGGCACGTACCAGCCCGCCGAGCGTTTCCGCGCACGGCTGTACCGCCCTGACGTCATCAAACTGGTGCTGGAAAAGGGCGGTACCGCGGAGGCGTTGGAGGCCGCCAACAGCACCTTGAAAAAAGAGGGCGTCGCGGTGAAGGAAGGCGTCGCCGTGGTGGACAAGCTGTTGCCGCCGACGGTGAAGCTGACCGTCGTGGACGCCAGCAAGCTGCCGGTCGTGACGCTGAGGGCCGAGGCCGCGGCCGGGGCGAGCGATCAACCGCTCAAGTCCCTGCGCCTCATGGTGGACGGCCGGCCGTTCGCGGACCCCAAGACGCGGGCCGCCTACGAAACCGGCAAGGCCAAGGACGTGCTGGAGTGGACCGTGTCGCTGCCGCCCGGCAAGCACAAGCTCAACGTGCTCGCCCGCTCCGAGGACACCTCCGCCTTCTCGAAAGAAATTGAGGTGGACACCCGCGCCGCGGCCGACAAGCCGCAGTTGCACGTCCTCACCATCGGCATCGACCAATACGAGGACAAGGACCTGAACCTCGCCTGCGCGGTCAACGACGCGACGCTGCTGGCCGACGCGTTCAAGAAGTCGTGCAGCGGCCCGCTGTTCGACGAAGTGCGCTCGCAAACCCTGACCAACGAGCGGGCGACGCGCCCCGCGATCCTCGCCGCCCTGAAGGCGTTGCGCGGCGAAACCCAGAAGTCGGTGAAGCCGAACGACCTGTTCGTCATTTTCTTCGCCTGCCACGGGGCAAAGCAGAAGGACCAGTTCTACCTACTGACGCACGAGGCCAAGGTCAACGACCTGGCCGGCACGGCCCTTTCCGGTAAGGAGTTGAACGAAGTGCTGTCGGACTTCCCGTGCCAGGTGCTGCTCATCATGGACGCTTGCCACTCGTCCGGCTTCGGCGGCGGCGGCAAGCTGGCGGGCAAGGGCCTGAAGCCGGGCACGGACGACGCGGCCCGCGCCTCCACCGAGGCGGAGGTCGGCATCGCAGTAATGTGTTCGGCGATGGGGTACGAGAAGGCGGCCGAGAAGGACGGCAACGGCCTGTTCACCAAGGCGCTGGTGGAGGCCCTGACGACGAAGGACGTGCCGTTCAACCGCGCCAACCGCAAGCAATACTTGCACCACCTGCAGGCCCACGTCTTCGACTGGGTGACGGCGGAGAGCAAGGACCAGCAGCACCCATTCCTGCACCTGCCATGGGTGATGGAGTCCGTGCCGGTGCGGGTGCTGCCCTAAAGCATTGTCCCTTGTTGATCGTAGGGACGGACGGCTCTCCGGTGAGCCGTCCGTCTCCATTCCTCCAAGTCCAGTCGTCCTTCAAACCGATTGTCTGTCGCCACGTCGAAGGCGCCCTGACCGCAATTCACATTCGTGCCCGGCACGCGACCGGTGGCGGGACGCGGGGTTCCTCCTCGCGCTTCGGCGGCGGTGCCGGGCACCGACCACTCCTTGCACGCGTCTTTCCGCGGCATACAATCAAGCCTGAAAGCACTGGACCGCATCAATGGATTCCTCTCCCGATTGGAAAAGGCGCCATGAATATCCGTGAGATCGAACAACTGCTCGGCAGCGATGCCGACAGCCTCCTCAAGCACCAGCCGAAGATCAGCAAGGACCGTTTGCACGTCCCCGGCCCGGACTTCCTCGACCGCGTGTGGGTCCACTCCGATCGCACGCCTACCGTGCTCCGCAACCTGCAAACCTTGTTCAACACCGGCAGGCTCGGCGGCACCGGCTACGTCTCCATCTTGCCCGTGGACCAGGGCATCGAACATTCCGCCGGCGCCAGCTTCGCACCCAACCCCGACTACTTCGACCCGGAGAGCATCGTCAAGCTCGCCATCGAGGGCGGTTGCAACGCCGTCGCCTCCACCCTCGGCGTCCTCGGCATGTGTAGTCGCAAGTACGCCCACAAGATTCCGTTCGTCCTCAAGATCAACCACAACGAGTTTTTGTCCTACCCCAACACCTACGACCAAATCTTTTTCGCCAGCCCGCAGCAGGCCTTCGACATGGGCGCCATCGGCATCGGCGCGACCGTCTATTTCGGCTCGGAGGAGTCGAAACGACAAATCCAGGAGATCACCGACGCCTTCCAGCACGCCCACGAACTGGGCCTCATTACGATCCTCTGGTGCTACCTCCGCAACCCGGCGTTCAAGACCAAGGACAAGGATTTCCACGTCGCCGCCGACCTGACGGGCCAGGCGAACCACCTGGGTTGCACGATCGGCGCCGACATCATCAAGCAGAAACTGCCGTTGAACAACGGCGGCTTCGAGGTGCTCAAGTTCGGCAAAACGTCGCCCGACGTTTACACGAAGCTGAGCAGCGACCATCCCATCGACCTGACGCGCTACCAGGTGGCGAACTGCTACATGGGTCGGTGCGGCCTGATCAATTCCGGCGGCGAGTCGAAGGGCGCCGGCGACCTGGCGGACGCCGTCAAGACGGCGGTCATCAACAAGCGTGCCGGCGGCATGGGCCTGATCTCCGGCCGCAAGGCGTTCCAGAAGCCGGTCAAGGACGGCGTTGCGCTGCTCAACGCCATTCAGGATGTGTACCTGGCCAAGGAAGTGACCGTGGCGTGAGCGGAAGGCCATCCGGTTTTCAGGCGAGCCGGGAGCGTAAGCGACCGGAGTGAGTTTCAGCGATACACTCCGGTCGCTTACGCTCCCGGCTCGCCTGAGATCACGCGAAGGATCCCAACCACACTAAATAATACCAACCCCCCGTCCTACCTCGGAGTGCTGCCATGAAACCCCTTTTGCCCTTGGCCGTGCTGGCCGTCGCGCTGGTCGCCGCCGAACCGCCCCCCACGAAGAAGACGCCGGTCACGGAAATCTGGTACGGCACCATCAACGGCGTCACCCTTACCGACGACTACCGTTGGTTGGAGGACTGGAACGACAAGGATGTCAAGGCGTGGAGCGAGGCCCAAAACACCCACGCCCGCGCCGTCCTCGACAAGTTGCCCGGCTCCGAGTTGCAGCGCAAGTGGCTCACGAAAGTGCTGACCGCCAAGAGTACCAGCCACGGCGCTTTCAGCTACCGCGGCGGCCAGTTGTTCGCCATCCGTCGGCAACCGCCCAAGCAGCAGCCGTTCCTCGTCGTGCTGCCGGCGCTCGACCAGCCCGACAAGGCGCGCGTCCTGGTCGATCCCAACGAGATCGACTCCAAGGGCACTACCGCCATCGACTGGTTCATTCCCTCGCCCGACGGCAAGCTCGTGGCCGTGTCGCTATCGAAGGGCGGCACCGAGACCGGCGACGTTCACGTTTACGACACGGCCACCGCCAAGCAGGTTTACGAGGTCGTGCCGCGCGTCAACGGCGGCACGGCAGGCGGCGATTTAGCCTGGGCACCGGACGGCAAGGGCTACTTCTACACGCGCTACCCGCGCGAAAAGGAACGGCCCGCGGAAGACGTCGATTTCTACCAGCAGGTTTACTTCCACGCCCTGGGCACGCCGACGGAGAAAGACCGCTACGAGACGGGCAAAGAGTTGCCGCGCATTGCCGAGATCAAGTTGGAGATGGACGACGCCACGGGGCGCTTGCTGGCCACGGTGCAGAACGGCGACGGCGGCGAGTTCGCCTTCTTCCTGCGCGAAACGGATGGCAAATGGCGTCAATTCAGCACCTTCAAGGACAAGCTCGTCCAGGCTGCGTTCGGCCGTCACGACGACCTGTTCGTCGTCTCCCTCGAAGGCGCGTCGCGCGGCAAACTGCTACGGATGTCCGTCAAAGACCTCGACCCGGCCAAGGCGAAAGTCGTCGTGCCCGAAGGCAAGGACACGATCGTCACTGACTTCCCCGGCTATTCGAGTCGGCAAACGGTGTTGCCGACGGCGCACCGGTTGTACGTCACCTACCAGCTCGGCGGGCCGTCCGAGGTTCGCTGCTTCGACTTCGACGGCAAGGCGCTGGAAGGGCCGAAACAGTTGCCCGTCGCCACGGCCGGCGGCCTGACGCAGCTGACCGGCGACGACCTCCTGTTCTCCAACGGCTCCTACGTCGAGCCGCGCACCGTTTACGAGTATCGGGCCAAGGGGAACGAGACGGTGAAGTTGCCGCTGACGACTCCGCCGCCGGTCGATCTAAGTGACGTGAAGGTGGTCCGCGAGTTCGCCACGAGCAAGGACGGGACGAAGGTGCCGGTCAACATCATGATCCCCAAGGGCGTGAAGCTGGACGGCACGAACCCGTGTCTGGTGACGGGTTACGGCGGTTACGGCGTCAACCGGGTGCCGACGTTTTCGGCGGAGCGGCGGTTGCTGTTCGACCACGGCTTCATCGTGGCGGAGGTGAACCTGCGCGGCGGCGGCGAGTACGGCGAGGCGTGGCACCGGGCCGGCAACCTGACGAACAAGCAAAACGTCTTCGACGACTTCGCCGCGGCGCTCCAGCACATGATCGACAAGAAGTACACGTCGCCGGAGCACCTGGCGATCATCGGCGGCAGCAACGGCGGCCTGCTGATGGGCGCGACGCTGACGCAGCACCCGGAACTGGTCAAGGCCGTGGTGTCGCACGTCGGCATTTACGACATGTTGCGGGTGGAGTTGTCGTCCAACGGCGCGTTCAACGTGCCGGAGTTCGGCACGGTCAAGGACGAGAAGCAGTTCAAGGCGATGTACGCTTACTCGCCCTACCACCACGTCAAAGACGGCGTGAAGTACCCGGCGGTGCTGTTCCTGACGGGTGCGAACGACCCGCGCGTCGATCCGATGCAGTCGCGCAAGATGACGGCGCGGTTGCAAGCGGCGGGAGCGCCGGTGCTGCTACGCACGAGTGCCAGCAGCGGCCACGGGCTGGACACGTCGCTGTCGGAGAAGATCGAGGAGGCGGTAGACGTGTATTCGTTCTTGTTCGCCGAGCTGGGGGTGAAGGTGAAGCCGTAACGGTGGAGCCTGCTATTTGAAGACGGCGCGAAAACCGGAAGGTATCGGCGAAGACGGTCATCGCTTCGGCGACCCCAGGCGATAATGGTCGTGTTGCTCGGCCAGGTCAACAGGCAGACAGGGCACCGCCCCCTTGAACCGAGCAAACCGTTCGCCGAATGATTGTGGCTTTGCGTCCGGAGTCAGGGTGATGCGCACGCGCGTCCCCTCGGCCAACGCCGTTGCGTCGTCCGGCACGATGACGCCATTATGAACCACGCCTTCGAGTTCCATGACTCACCTCTCCCTCTTTCGGGATCACTGACTCCGCTTCGAGTACAGGGAGAAGAAAAGGGACGGGGAGAAGAAAAGGGGACGGGCACGTTGATGTGGTAGTGTTTGGCCACCGACGACGGTCAACAATAACCATGCCCATCCCTTGATCTAGCCCCTGGCGACTGACGCCATGTCCCCCACGGGGGTTCACTGCGACCGGCCGATCTCTGGCACAGAAAGACCCCGGCAAATCTTCCGCGCCAGCCCGTCCGGGATTTCGGTGTGCCGCGGCACCGCCTCCGTTTGGCCGGTTCGCGGGTTGGTCCACAGCGAATGCCCGCGACCCTCCCTCTTCAAGACACACCCATGATCGGCGCAAGTGTTTCAGTAACCCGGTCCGTTTCATTCGACCGTCACCGTGCCCCGGATGGCGTTCTCGGGAACTCCGCGCAAGCCGTCCTCACGGCGGTCCTCCAGGATAAGGGCGATGGCGTCGGCCAAGCTGGCCCGGCACTCCTCGACGGTGTGACCCTGGCCATTGGCCCCGGGGATTTCCGGGCAGTAGGCGACGTACCACTCGCCATCGGGCTCGATGATCGCCGTGAATTCGTTGCGCATAGAGACCTCAAGACGCCGGCTGAACTTGTGATTATGCTCGCCGGCACCGTAGTGCAGTGCGGGCACTGTATCTCAGGCTCATTGGAACCGTGCCCGCGCAACCTGTCAAGTACCTTCGCCGTTTTTCTTCGTGGCATAGCACTCGAAATACTCAGACCATGAGCGCGGCAGCATACCCTACGGCCTAGCTCTTGGTAAAATACGCGCACACCAATTTTTCCCCTGCCGAAAGGAGATGCGGTGAACGCCGAAACCATCCGGATCGTGGATCGCGGCCGTGGCCCCCAGCTTTCAACTTGTCGCATCACCGTGCTCGACCTGGTGCCCTACTTTCAAAAAGGCCGCGCGCACATAGAGATCATGCGCTGGCTTCCGACGCTTTCACCCGAGGAAATCGCCGTCGTCGAGCGGTTCTACCTGGACCACAAGCCGAATGGGCCGATGCTACCCGAGGAATTGTAGTAATTGTCAGCGGCCAGCGATTCGTTGCCAAGGATGCGGCTACTTGACACGAGTTATCTTCGGTGTTCTACTGGGGCGTAATACCCTGACCGGCGCGAGCCATACCTACACCGGCGCCGGTATTGTTAATCATCAGTTAGGTCGCAGAGGGCTTTCGGGTGGGTGGGGCCGAACGTTCGGAAACCAAGTGCTGCGACGAGTGCGGCAGCGACTACTTTGCCCATACGTCGCAGATGTTGTGGCTGTGCCCCGAGTGCGCCCACTGGCTCTACGGGTATCCGCCGTGTGCCCACGAGTTCGTACAGGGGCGCTGCTCCAAGTGCGGCTGGGACGGCGCGGTGTCCGCATACCTCCGCAAGTTGCAGGCCCAGTCCGGCGAGCGAGAGGCCGAACGAGGCGCTGCACCTGACCGGCCACACGAATGACGGTCTGTGGGGCTTCCGCCCCTTCTCCCGCGAGAGCCGGTTGCCGAGTTGGACCGTTCGGCTGGACTTGCCCATGCTCAAAGCGTTTGTGCTTTGTGAGAATGTTACCGATCATCCCGCGAACAGGGATCAAAAAGACTTGCAGGGGGCAGGCCTGTCCCGGTTGGAGTGCGTGGACCCCCTTCCGGTGAAATTGTCCTTCTGGGTATTCGTCCAGTTGTCGGACCAGAAAGAAACGGGGGAGGTGCGCCTGGCACTCATGCGCGCCGATTCGGGCCGACGCTACTTCTTCCGTCCCGTCACCGTCCGACACAATGATACGGTGCAGGCGACCATTCTTTGCATCCGCTTGCACGATTGCGTATTTCCCGAGCGGGGCGTCTACTTCTTTGAACTATGGTACGATAACGAATGGGTTGTCGATCAGCGTCTCGAATTGATCTAGTGGGAGAGTGCGATGGTAATGAAAGATAATCAACCGTCTGGGGCAGCGGGGGGCCAGGTTTTTGAACTGACCATGAATAACCCCGAGGACCAAGACGAACTGAATCGCCGGTTACGCAAGCCGGGTGAGCCCGACTACTGCCCGCCCGCGAAGAGCGGGCGCATAGCGCAAAGCGAATCGGGCAACGGAGTCTGCGGGGAAGAAAAAGGGAACATCGTAGACCTTCGAGCCGAACCATCAGCTCCAGCAGACCGGCCACCCGAATGAAGTCTTGGGGTGCTTCGACGCCGTGCCCCGCGTGATCCGGCTGCTGAGCGGGGTCGTTCGGCGGCACGCCGACCGCGTCCCTGCTGGCCGGAACCAGGCGGAACTTGCCAACGCCGTCGCCGTGCGCGAATGCCGAACGGAGGGTCAAGCCATGCCGCTGCACGATTGGACGGACGAACGCGGCTGGGACAGCGTCTATCCGGTGTGGTTGACGTACCTGCTGGAGTATGTGCAAGAGCGACTCCCGGAAGGGTACAAAGCGTTCCTCGGCAGCGTACCCTCTCTGACGGTAGACTCGGGCCACGGCAAGCCGGATGTCAGTGTCCGGCAATGGGGGCCGGGACCGGCTGCCGAGACCGGGACCAGCGGCACCGGCGTCCTCGAGCCGGACCTGGAAGCGACCGTGGCCTTCCGCCTCGACCCGCAACGCGCCGTCCACATCGACTTCCACGGGCAGTTGATCGCCGCCCTCGAACTCGTCTCGCCGCGCAACAAGGATCGCGCCGACGCAAAGGAGACCTACTCCAACCGCTACCTGGGCTACCTCCGCCTGGGCGTGCATCTGCTGTTTGCCACACCCATTAATCAAGGGTTTTTGAAAATCCGTTTGACTACTTACCGCCTTCTGATAATATCCACCGTGTTGTCATCCTTAGCGGCAGCCAGGAGCCTGCAATGGCGATACAATCACCCAGTCCCCAGTCCCCAGTCCCCAGTCCCCAGTCCCCAGTCCCCAGTCCCCAGTCCCCAGTCCCCAGTCCGCGGTTCGGGCTGCCCTTGCCCTGCTTTTGCTGACGGCGGCCGGGTTGAAGATTTACGGGTTGAACGTCGCACCCTACGCCCAATTCGGTTGGCTCAGCAGCACGTCCGTTCAATTCGTCGTACTCGAATGGGAAATCGTCCTCGGTGTCTGGCTTCTTACGGGACGCAAAACGGCTGGGGCGTGGTTCGCTGCCGTCGCCACCTTTCTGGCCTTCGCGGGTGTGAGTTCTTACCTCGGCGTGATTGGCCAGGCTTCCTGCGGCTGTTTTGGCTCGATCGAGGCCAGCCCGTGGCTTGCGTTCGCGGTTGATGGGATCGCCCTGATTCTGCTTGGCCTCGGTCGCCCGGACTTCCAAATCCTTTTTGCACAGGCCCGCTGGCAGACCGTGGTGATGCGGGGTCTCGGGTCGGCGGTCGGAGTGGTCGCAATCTTCGCCATTATTCTCAGCGCGGCGGCGCTCGGCTTCGGCTCTCTTGATGCAGGGCTGGCGCGGCTGCGCGGCGACGTGATTTCGATTCAACCCGCGGTACTCGACGTGGGTCATGGTCAGCCTTCCGAGACCGTCGCAGCCAGCGTCGAGGTCATCAATCGAACGGCTTCGCCGGTGCGCATCCTGGGCGGCACCTTCGATTGTTCCTGCGGGACAACGGAGAATCTGCCGCTGACCCTGGCTCCCGGCGAAGGCCGCCGAGTGTCCGTCTACATGCGGTTGCCTGCCGAGCCGGGATTCTTCAACCGTAAGGCACTGCTCCGAACCGACTGCGACGATAAGCGAACGATTTTGTTCGGCATATCCGGACGGGTCGATCCGCCCGCGCGGGCGGCGACTTCCGATACGACTGAGAAGTAGGCAATTGTCCCGTTCCTGTTCCCCATGCTTGGAGGAAGTAATCATGGCTCAGTTTTTCTCGGCAGCATCGCGGTTCTTCACCTGCCTGGCGATCGCGTTGCTATTAGTTGGTGCCTTGACCGTGCCGAATCAGTCCGCCTTCGCGGACGACCCGGTAGGTGGCAATGACGGGTTCGGAAGCTGCCAGCCGAACCCTTCTAGTGATCCCTGTGACCTGAACAGCAACGGCCAAGGCAACTGCCCAGGCCTGGGCTGCGTCAGTGCGGATGGTAGAACAGGTTGTACGTGTAAGCTCACCGGCGCCATTTGCGGTTGCCCATAAGGATAACGCCAGAGGATCTCAAGTGGGGCGAGTATCATTGGCGAATCGCGGATTTTCTAAGGTTTTCGTTGGCGTGTCCCTCCCTTCCTTCGGAAAAACGCCAATCGATTTTCTTGCACGCCGCAGTCCGCAAAGAGAGGGACAGCTTCTTCTACTGAGTCCCGCGTGGAAAAAGACACCAGCGAGCGGGGTTTGGGGGGGGGCACCCCCGGGCGGGGCCCGGGGGGGGGGGGCGCCCCCCCCGCCGCCCCGGCCGCGGGATGAGGGGGGTGGGGGGGGGGGGGGGGCC
>JBBRLG010000084.1:0-16517 GCA_038231495.1 Gemmatales bacterium
CGACGACGACCGGGCCTGTCCGACCCGAGCCACGCCAATCCACATATGGCGAGGGTCCAACCGTTCTTGCGCAAACGCTTTCCGCAAGACAGCCGTAAACCATTTTTCAGTATGCTCTTACGCATCACCAACGACGCCGGATCGACCCACGCCAATCTCGACCCTCGCCACGAAAAGGCCGACCCTCGCCAAAGTCAAACGGGGTGTCGTTCGCGTGCGCCAGTGGACGCTGGCGCACGCGAAAAAACGTCCGCAGTCGGTGAATGGCTCTCCGCTCACCTCGGGGGCGAGGGCAGGAAGCGTTTCGCTCCCCGAAAGATTTGCCACACCCCACGCGAAGCCCGGCCCGGCCATGCAGGTTGGGCCGCGGTCGATCCGCGCGGTTGTTTTTCGGCTCCTTTCAGGTACAGTAGGTCATTCGCGCCGACGGCCCGAGCGCCCCAACCGAGATAACCTAATGGCGGACCTCCCCTATCGCATCGTCATCGGCCTGGAAGTCCACGT
The DNA here is from genome assembly GCA_038231495.1 of Gemmatales bacterium. Taxonomy (GTDB): domain Bacteria; phylum Planctomycetota; class Planctomycetia; order Gemmatales; family Gemmataceae; genus JBBRLG01. Next base: position 505 of record JBBRLG010000084.1, read on the forward strand.
GCAGATGCTGACGCGCACCAAGCTTTTCTGCGGCTGTAGCACGCAGTTCGGCCTGGTGCCCAACTCGGCGACCTGCCCCGTCTGTATCGGCATGCCGGGCACCTTGCCGGTCATGAACCGTCGTGCCTTTGAACTCGCCCTCCGCGCCGCGCTCGCCCTCAATTGCGAAATCGCCTCGTTTACCAAGTGGGATCGCAAGAACTATTACTACCCCGACCTGCCCAAGAATTACCAGATCAGCCAGTACGATTTGCCGTTCAGCCACGACGGCTACCTGGAAATCGAAACGGCTATTGGTCCAAAGAAGATCGGCATTATCCGCGTCCACCTCGAAGAGGACGCCGGCAAGATGCTGCACGACGAGCAGGGCACCGGCAAGGACAGCCTTGTGGACTTAAATCGGACCGGTACGCCGCTGTGCGAAATCGTCAGCCAGCCGGACCTCACGTCGCCGGAGGAGGCCAAGGCGTACCTGGAAGAAATTCGCCTCTTGCTGCGCGAGATCGGCGTCTCCGACTGCGAGATGCAAGAGGGCAGTCTCCGCTGCGACGCCAACGTCAACCTCCACGTCCCGCAGCCCGACGGCAGTATTGCGGCCACGCCGATCGTCGAGGTGAAAAACCTCAACAGCTTCCGCGCGGTCGAACGCGCCATGAAATACGAAGCCCAACGGCAATACGACGATTTTCAGCGAACCGGCTTGCGCATGGGTCAGGCGGCCAAGGCGACCGCCGGCTGGGACGAGGTCCGCGGCGTCACGGTCGTCCAGCGGCGCAAAGAAGAGGCGTCGGATTACCGTTACTTTCCTGAGCCGGACCTGGTGCCCATTACGGTGGACGACGCCTGGGTTGCGCGCACCCGCGCCGCGATGGGCGAACTGCCCGCCGTGCAGCGCAGCCGCCTGAGTTCTCAGTACAAGCTGTCGCCCTACGACGCCAACATCCTGACGCACCAGGGCCGTGCGTTCGTCGGCTACTTCGAGGACTTGGCGGCGCGCTGTGGCGACGCGAAGACGGCGAGCAATTGGATGACGAATAAGGTACTCTCGACGCTGAACCAGGAAAAGGTGGCAATCGGCGACTTCAAAATCCCGTCGGCAAACCTGGCTGAATTACTGGCCGAGCAGAAGACGACGGGCCTGAGCAAGCAGATGGCCGAGGAAGTGTTTGGCCGCATGTTAGCGACCGCTTGCACGGCGAAGGAGGCCATCGACCAGCTCGGCATCAAGGCGGTGGACGCGGGCGCGTTGGCCGAGATCGTGCGTAAGGCGGTCGCGGCGAACCCGAAGGCGGTTGCCGATTTCAAGAAGGGCAAGGCCGCGGCCGCCCAGTCGATCTTCGGCGCGGTGATGCGGGAAACGAAAGGTACGGCCAAGCCGGACGTGGTGCGGCAGCTGTTGGATGAGGAGTTGAAAAAAGCGTAATTTGCCGCTTGCGGCTTAGCGCTCCGCGGCTTCGACTTCCAACCGGCCCGGCACGCCACACAGCGGGGCCACGATGCGAAACGGCAATCCCAGCGCGTGGATCGCGGTGCAGACGACGAGACGCACGTCCAGGCCGAAGGTTAGGTTCCGGAGGTAATACAAGTCGTAACCGAGCTTGCGGGCCACGCCGGTGATGTCGGTGTCCGGCGGCAAATTGACTTGCGCCAGGCCCGTCAAGCCGGGATTCACCAATAAGCGGTCGCGGTACTGTGGGATATGGCGTTCGAGTTGCGGCACGAACTCCGGGCGCTCGGGCCGCGGCCCGACCAGGCTCATGTCGCCGCGGATGACGTTCCACAACTGCGGCAGTTCGTCGAGGTGCGCGGCCCGCAGGAACCGGCCGAAGCCCGTGACGCGGGTGTCGCCCGGGTTGGACCAGCGCACGCCCGAATGGCGTTCGCAGTTGTTCGCCATCGTCCGGATTTTGTAGATCGTAAACGGCTTGCCATTCTTGCCCAGGCGCGTTTGCGAATAGATCGCCGGGCCGGCCGAAGAGAGTTTCACGACGAGCATTACCACGAGGATGACCGGCGACGCCACGATCAAAATGAGGATCGCGCAAGCGCGGTCGAAAAGGGCTTTGAACGCGGTATACGGCGTAGCCGGCAGGGCGACGGCGGCAGGCCGTCGAGGCGGTTGGTCCGCCAGGCGCGCGGCGGCTTCGGGTGCGGCACTCGTCTGGAGCATGATCCCTTACGGCATAAGCGCGGTCGTGGCGAGGCCGGCAACGCGCCGTCGTTAGCGCGAGGTATAACCGGCCCCTGTTCCGTTCCGTAAGGCAACATAGCTCATTTCTGAAGCGGCCGCGGGCAATTGCGTTTTGGCGAACCGGCTGCGTCATCTGCCGGGTGAGGGCCACGGGCGCTTTACCCGGCAGCTCACGCAGCCGGGGTGGGCGACTTATTTGCCACTTCCCACTCCCTTTCCCGGCGCTTACCCCGGTGCTTTGACCCACGGCTCAACCGATCACTGTCACCCCATTGTCACTGCAACGGCGTGTTCCTTGCCGTCATCGACCAACTCGATCGACCCCTTTTCGATTGCCTTGCCGTCCACGACCATCCCGCGCACGCCGCGTTCGACCTTGTTGGGGTTCACAACCTTGATGCGATAGGTCGCCGAGCCGTGGCGGTAGACGATCTCGAACCCCGGCCATTCCGCCGGGATGCACGGGTCGAGCTTGAGTTTTGTCCCCTGCGGTTGGAAGCCGAGCATCGTTTCCAACCCGGTGCGGTACAGCCAACTCGCGGAGCCGGTGTACCACGTCCAGCCGCCGCGGCCGGAGTGCGGCGGCTCGCCGTATACGTCGCCGGCCACGACGTAAGGCTCGGTGCGGTACTTCGCCAAACCCTCCGGCGTGTTCGTGTGGTTGACGGGGTTCAACAGGTCAAAAAGCGCCATGGCCTTGCCGCCCTGGCCCAACTCCGCGGTCGCCCGGACCAGCCAGGCGGCGCCGTGCGTGTACTGGCCGCCGTTCTCGCGGATGCCCGGCACATAACCCTTGATGTAGCCCGGTTCCAGGTGGCCCTTGTCGAACGCCGGCGCGAACAGGCGGATTAGCCTGCCCTTCCAGTTCACCAGCTGTTCCTCCGCCGCAGCCATCCCCTGGCGCGCGCGGTCCGGGTCGCCTGCGCCCGACAGCACCGCCCAGGATTGGGCCAGCGAATCGATCTTGCACTCCTCGTTCTGGGCCGAGCCGAGCGGCGTGCCGTCGTCGAAATAGGCGCGGCGATACCAGCGCCCGTCCCACGCGTGGGCCTCAATGGCGGCGTGCAACTTCTCCGCCTGGTCGCGGTAGCTTTTGGCTCGGGTGCCGTCACCGCGTGCGTCGGCAACGTCCGCCATGTTGCGCAAGATCGGCAGCATAAACCAGCCGTTCCACACACTCTCGCCCTTGCCCTCGCGGCCGACGCGGTTCATGCCGTCGTTCCAGTCGCCCGTGCCCATGAGCGGCAGGCCGTGAACGCCGAACGTCAGGCCGTGGTCCACGGAACGAACGCAATGCTCGTAAACCGTGGCCGTGTCGTCGGTCACGGTCGGCACGCGGTAATCTTCCTCCTGAGTGTCCTTGAGCAGCGGTGCCGCGATGAACGGCACTTGCTCGTCCAGCAGCGCGGTGTCGCCGGTCGCCGTGAGGTAGTGCGTGACCACGAACGGCAGCCAGAGGAAGTCGTCGGAACAGCGCGTGCGCACGCCGGCACCGCGCGGCGGGTGCCACCAGTGCTGCACGTCGCCCTCGTGAAATTGTCGGGCGGCGGCGCGCAAAATTTGGGCGCGCGTTTCTTGCGGCGCGGCGTAGGCCAACGCCATCACGTCCTGCAACTGGTCGCGGAAGCCGTACGCCCCACCGGACTGGTAGAGTGCCGAACGCCCCCACACCCGGCAGCTGAGCACCTGGTAGAGCAGCCAGCGGTTGAGCAACAGGTCCAGCGCCGAGTTCGGCGTGCGGACTTGCACCGTGCCGAGCACTTTTTCCCATTGGGCCTTGACCTCCGCCAGCGCCGCGGTGACGTTGTTGATGTCGCGGTACTGTGCGACCAGGCGGCGCACTTCCTCGGCGGTCGCGGCCTCGCCGAGCAGGAACACGACAACCTTTTCCTCGCCGGGTTGCAGCTCGACCGTCGTTTGCAGGGCGGCGCAGGGGTCGTATTCCGCCCCCGCGTTGCCGCTCAGTTTCGGACGGGTCAGGGCGGCGGGCCGGGTCAACGAACCGTTGCGGCCCAGGAATTCGGTGCGGTCGCCCGTTACCGTCCGCGCCCGCACGTTAACGTCGGCGAAGGCGACGGCAGTTGGGAAGTCCACGTTGAAGGCGTTGCGGGCCAGCAAGACGCCGTCCCGGTCTACCTCCGTGATGACCTGCATCGGCGCATTGTCGCGCACCGTGCCCAGCACCCACTCGGCGTAAAAAGTCGCGGACAGCTTGCGCGCCTCGCGGCCGAGGTTGCGCAGCTTCAGGACGATCAGCTTCACCGGATCGACGGTCGGCACGAACAGAGTCAGCTCCTGGCCGACCTCGTGGCTGGTGTGCTCGAACACCGTGTAACCCTGGCCGTGACGCACGACGTAGGGGCTACTGGCCGGCACCGGCAGGGGCGTCGGCGTCCAGACTTCGCCGGTCGTCTCGTCGCGCAGGTAGACCACTTCGCTGGGGCTGTCGGACACCGGGTCGTTGTTCCAGGGGGTCAGCCGGTTCAGCTGGCTGTTGCCGGCCCAGGTGTAGCCCGACCCGCCCTCGGACACGAGGAAACCACATCGGGGGTTGGCGATCACGTTGATCCACGGCGCGGGCGGGAACGCGAACCCGCCACCGTCCTTGCCGTCCTTGCGCGCGGCCGTGTTGGCGGCGACGACGTATTCGCGGCCGTCCTTGCTGAAACCACCCTTGCCGTTGGGGAACAGGAGATCGGTGGGGAGCCCCGCCCCCTGACCGCCGGCACCGCCACGCGCACCGTCGCCGCGGTAGCGGGGCGCGTTCGGACCGTAGGGCGACGCCCGGTTGGTTTGTGCGGCGGGCTTGTAGCGCGCCGGTTCGATGACGGCCGCAGCCGGTGCCGCCCGTTCGAGGCGGTCGAGCTGCGCGGCGAGCGGCCCGCGGCTGGCCACGAGGACGCAGCGCGCCGCCGCCTGCAAAACCGTCCGGTCCTCGGCCGCCATGTGCGACGCCTTGCGGATGAAGACGCCGCCCGGCTTATCGACCAGACCGCGGGCGTCGCTGCCGCGCACCAGGTCCTGCAACTGCTGTTGCAAGTCTTCAAAATAGCCGGCCTGGTGTTCGTTAAGGAGGACCAGGTCAGTCTCCAATCCCTTCAACCGCCAGAACGAATGAGCGGCGAGGGCCTGTTGCACGAGGGCGATCTGGTCGGCCTGGTCGATGCGGACCAGGACGATCGGGTTGTCGCCCGAAATGCCCAGACCCCACAACCGCGGCTGCCCTTCGTGGTTGGCCTTCAAGACCGCGGCCGGGGCGCGGAGGGCGGCGCCGGCATAGATGACGTAGCCGGCTAGCCGCAAGAACAGGTGAACGTCCGGGGCCGAGACGTGCAGGTGCCGCAGCTCGACCTGGCTGTGCGCCCACGAAAGTTCAAAGCCGCGCGTGACGCCCTGGAAGTCGTGGTAATGGTCCGCCAGCGTCAGAACGTCCTCGCGCGTCTCCGCACATGCCGTGACGAACGCGACGTGGACCGACGACTCCGGCCCGACACGCACCCGGCACCGCAGGCTGAAAATCGGGTCGAGTACCGGGCCAGTCGTGCCCGAAAGCCTGGCATCGCGTTCGATGGCGACGGGGTTGGCGGTCGTGCGCCCGCGGCCGAGGAAGCGGCCGCGGTCCGTCTCGAACTGTACTTCGCCCTCCGACCCGTGCTCGACGGCCAGGACGTGGACCGCCCACACCGGCTTCTCGTCGGGCGAGCGTGGCCGCCGGTGGCACAGGAGCGCGGTTTCCGATTTGAGATACTCGGTTTCCAGGAACAGCTTGCCGAACGCCGGGTGGGCCAGGTCGCCGGCGTGCGGCCCCAGCACCACTTCCAGGTAGCTCGTCAATTCCAACTCGTGGATGCGGGTGCCGTGGTTCGTCAGCGTCAGCCGGCGAATTTCGGCGTGCGTTTCCGGCGAAACCGTGACCTCCATCTTCGTTTCGATATGGCCATCCACCCGGCGAAACTCGGCCTTGTCGGTGGCGAACAGGACTTCGTAATCGTCGGCCTCCCGGCAAACGGGGTGGTGGCCGGCCGACCAGAGCACGCCAGTAAGCTGGTCGCGGACGTAAACGAACGGCCCCCAGGCGTCGCAGGTGCGGTCCTCGCGCCAACGGCTCACGTCGAGACCCGACCAGGTGCAGCGGCCCGACCCGGAGTTCGTGACCATGGTCGTGTAGCGCTCGCTGGACAGCAAGTGGACGCGCGGGTGTGCCGTGTACGAGGTCGTCAACCGCCGCACCGCGGGGAAGACGGTGACTTGCGCCAACGGCCCCAGGGCGGCTTCTTCGTGGTGGGGGTCCGTCAACGGCACGCCCTCGGCGATACGCTCCTGCAACAACAACTCCGTGGCGCGCACCATCGGCTCGGCACGGAAGCGGCGCGGCATCGGGTTGCCCAGCAGGCAGTTGGCCAGGGCGACGAGCGCCATGCCCTGGTGGTGGGCCATGTAGCACTTGACGACGACCAGCTTCTTCTTGGGCGGCAGCCGGTCCTCGGTGTAGTCGATCGCCTCGTAATAGCCGTGGACCCCGGCCCCGCCCTCGGCCGCCAGCCGCCGCAGGTTGTGGACCGCGGCGCGCGGCCGCACCATGACCGCGAGGATGGTGGCGTAGGGGGCGATCACGAGGTCTTTCGCCAGGCCGCGCTTCAGGCCCAGGCCGGGCACGCCGAACGCCTGGTATTGGTAGTTCAGGTGCGCGTCCACCGTGCTGAACGCCGATTCGGAAACGCCCCAGGGGACGTGCGTCTGGCGGCCGTACTGAATCTGCCGGGAGACCGCGCCGACCTGGCTCTCGTCCAGCAACGTGCCTGTGAACGTCGGCAGCATCAGGCGCGGCATCAAGTACTCGAACATGGTGCCGCCCCACGACAGCAGGGTGACGGCGCCGGGCGCGCGGGTCATGGGCCGGCCCAGTTGGAACCAGTGCTTCTTGGGCACGTCGCCGCGCGCCACGGCGAGAAAGCTGGTCAGTGCCGCCTCGGACGCCAGCAGATCGTAGTGCGAGTTGTCGAGCCGGCCCGCCGACAGGTTGAAGCCCGTCGCGAACAAGTTCCGCGGCTCGTTGTAAAGGAGCTTGAAATCCATGCCCCTGGCCAGGGCGTCCGAGCGCTCGACCAGGGACTGGCAGCGGTTGAGGAGGTCCGGGGCGGTCGAACGGCCAACAGCTGCCGCCAGGCTCTCGAGCCAGGTGCGCACCTCCACGCTCGGCGCGTCGGCCGCGAGGGCCGACGCCTCCGCCACGGCCGACTCGGCCAGCGAGGCGTAGTCCGCCAGGCTGAAGGGTTTCAGCAGGAGCGCGTGCAGCCGCCGCCAACGCGGGGCGAACGTGTTCCCGGCGTTGCCGTCACTCGTCTTGGCCGCAGCCACGCCCTGCGCGTCCAACGCGCGCGGCAGCGAGCGGAACGAATCCAGCCACGGAGCCAGCACGGTCAACGCCAGCCGGCAGTCGCGCGTTTGCTCCGCCAGTTTGCTCGCCCAGTGCTGTAACCCTTCGGGCACTTCCTCAATGACTTCGCCGAACCCGCGCACCCGTCGTAGCAGGTCGTCGGCCCCGGCCTCCAACCGACGGAGGTGGTTGTCCCACCCCGGCAGGTCGGTCGGCGCGTCGCCCACCTGTTGCCGCAAGTCCCACACCAGCTTTTCCAGCAACACAGGGTTGTCGGGCTCGTCCGCCAGCGACGCCGGCGCTTCCGCCGTGCGCGTCGGTTCCAGGGTGCGCAACGTCTGCAGAAGTACGTCGATCGTGTCGAGTACGCCGTTGCGGACCTCGGTGCCGGGGAATGACTCCGCCGCCTTCTCCCGGAGACCGTGCTTGAACGTGAGCAGGCAAGCCAGCAGGTTGCCGCTATCGACCGTGGACAGGTAGTTGGGCGGCAGCGGCTTCAACGACTGGGTGTCGTACCAGTTCATCAGATGGCCGTGCGATTTCTCCAGCCGGTCGAACGTCAGGAACGTCTTTTCCACCCGGCCAATGAGGGTGGCGAGGCTCAAGTAGCCGAAGTCGTGGGCACCCAGCGCCGACAGCAGGTACAGGCCCATGTTGGTGGGCGAAGTGCGGTGGGCGATCTCCCCCTTGGGTTCCTCCTGGAAGTTGTCCGGCGGCAACCAGTTGTCCTCCTCGGCGACGAACGTCTCGAAAAAGCCCCAGGTTTGGCGGGCCAGGCGGCGCAGCTCGCGGCGCTCGGTGAGGGTCAACGCCGGCTCCGAAGAACGGATCGGCATGCTGATCCGGTAAGCCAGTGCGGGCGACAGGAACCAGAAAAGCAGCAGCGGCACGGCCGCAAACAGCGTGACCGACGGGAACAAGGCCAGCCCCACACCGAGGGTCAGTGCCAGGACCGGCCCGAACCACATGTTACGGCAGACGGTGAGGAAGCCACCGCCCAGCCGCCGTTCGGTCGTCGCCGCCGTCTCCCATTCGAGAAGGTGGCGATGCGTAACGTAGAGGCGGGTCAGCGTGCGCAGCACTGCGTCGGCCATCAAGAATGCCTGTTGCGGCAAAAAGGCGATTGCCAGGAAGACCTGGCCGGCGGTGTTGCCCAGGTTGTTGCCCAACAAGTTCAGGCGGAGGCCGTCGCCGAAGCCGCGCAACACCCGGCCGGGAATGGCCGCGAGTTGCAATAACAGCGGCCACGCCGGCACGAACAATGCCGCTCCGGTCCAGCGCCAGGCCTCGCCCGGAAACACGGTCCAGCCCAGGACCAGAAGGACGAGCAGCGCCGGCGGCACCAAAGTGCGCCGCAGGTTGTCGAAAATCTTCCAGCGCTCGACCGCCGTCAGGGGGTTGCGCCGGCTCACGCCATCGGGGCCGGGCACGGTGCCAAAAAGCCACGGCAGGATTTGCCAGTCGCCGCGCGCCCAGCGGTGTTCGCGCCGGGCAAAGGCGGGGTAGAGCGCGGGGAATTCGTCGATCAGCTCGATGTCGGTCACGAGGCCGCAACGGGCGTAGTTGCCTTCGATCAGATCGTGGCTGAGGATGTGGTTGTCGGGAAAGGTGTGCCCGACCGCGGACTCGAAGCCGTCCACGTCGTAGACGCCCTTGCCGGTGAAGCTGCCCAGGGCGAACAGGTCCTGGTACACGTCGGAAACGGCGGTCGTGTACGGGTCGATGCCGCTGGAACCGCCGAAAATGCTGGCGAACCGTGACATCCGCGCGCCGGTCAGCGACAGGGTGACGCGCGGCTGCAACACGCCGTAGCCGCCGACGACGCGCCGGCGCTCGGCGTCGAAGCGCGGCCGGTTTAGCGGATGCGCGAGGGTGGCAATAAGTCGGGCGGCCGTCTCGCGCGGCAGCTGCGTGTCCACGTCGAGTGTGATGACGTAGCGGATGGTCGGCAGCCGCTCGAAACCTGGAGTGACGGTGGTGTAATGGGTGTCGGTCGCGCCGCGCAGCAGCCGGTTGAACTCCGACAACTTGCCGCGCTTGCGCTCCCAACCCATCCAGCAGTTTTGCACCGGGTTCCACTGCCGCCGACGGTGGCAGAGAAAAAACCGCTGCGGGCCGTCCTTGCAGTAACGCTCGTTGAGCGCCGCGACGCCCTCGACCGCCGAACGCAAGTAGCCGGCGTCCTCCGGCATGTTTTCCGCCGGGGCGTCGGCAAAGTCGGTCAGCAGGGTGAAACGCAGCTGCGCGTCGGGGTTGGACAGGTAGTGCAGTTCCAGCTTTTCCAGCAGCGTCGCGGCACTCTGGGGCCGGACGAGCATGCTGGGCATGACGACAAAAGTACTGCAATCGACGGGGATGCCTTCCTTGAAAAGCATTTTGGGCAACACGCGCGGCGGCAACAGTCGGCTGACGAGCGTGTTCGTCAACCCGACCGCCACCTCGCTCGCCGGCAGCAGGACGACCAGTGCCACCAGGGCGAGGATGCCCAGGCTGCCATCGGCGGCAACGGCGAAGGAGACGAGGGCTGCGGTCAGGAGCAGCACGACGAACGCGATGGTGCCGAAGTAGATCGCGCCGGGGTGCGCCAGCACGAAGCGCCGGAAGCGTTCGCGCGGCCGCGGCCGGAAGGCGAGCATTCGATCCAGCTCCGCGCGGCCCTCGTCGATGAGGTAGTAGCCGACGTGGCGTCGGTGGTCGGCCACCCCCCCTTCCCCCCCTTCCAGAGGGGGGGCGGTGCGCGCCGCCAACTCGACCATCTGGCGGGCGACAGCGCTCTCGGTGTAGTGCGAACCGCGGGCCAGCTGCTCGACGATCTTGCGGTAACGGTCGCGCGTGGCGAAGTCCTGCCGCTCGTACACCTTGGTCGGGTCGTTACGCAGGATGGCCTCGACCTGACTACTGCGCTCGAAGAAGGCGGCCCAGTCCAGGGCCGACAGGACGCGCAGACTGGTGACGCAGTTGCCGATCGAGACCTGGTTGGCGGCCTGGCGCTGGCGCTCGCGGCGCAGCACTTCGTCCGCCGTCAAGCCGCGGGCGCTCAGACAGCCTTCCAGCCATTCGATGCCGCCCGGCGCGACCGCCTCCGGGTCGTGCAGCAGTTCCAGCATCTGCACGATGAACGAGTGCGACCACTGGTTGTCCGGCTCCGGAAACGCGATCGGTACGCCGATCGCCTGGCGGTTGCGGGGGGCGGGGAGTTTGCGGGTCGCCCAGTCCTTCGCCGCGTTGCGGTCGGCCCGCGCCCGCCAGATTTGCTCGGCCAGGCGGCGCATGTTGTCCACCATCACCAACCGGAACATAATGGGGATGGCCCACAGCTCGCCGATCGTTAAGGGCGTAACCTTTTGGAAGGCCTCGACGTAATGGTTGATGTGGGTCTCGTCCAGGCAGCTGTCGCTATGAGCGATAAGGTCCAGGGCGAGGGTGTAGACGCGCGGGTAGCCGGCCAGCGGGCCGTGGGCGATCTTGGGCAGCAAATTGTAGTAGCCGCCCGGCAAGTCGGTGGCGATCTCGCCGAGCACGTCGGAGACGATGTAGAAGTTGTCCAGCAACCACTCGGCGTCCGACTCGAAATTCTCCTTGCGGCGGTAGGCGGCGCTGATAAGCGTGTGGGCCTGGACGAGGTCTTTGCGGTTGCGGCGGAAGCTCCTCAACAGGGGGTGGCCGGGGACGACCTGCGCGTCCTTGGAGTAGGTCGCCAGCAAGCGGGCCTGGGCTTCCAACCGTTCGAGGCCGAACAAATCGGCTCGAATCGGCTCGTCGCCGTGCGGGTCCATGAACCAGGTGCCGCTCGGCGGCGCTTGCGGAGGAATCGACTTGGGGGCGGCGACCTGCGAGGTACTCATTTTGCATAGCCTCCATGACCATCGTCCGTGGTCCGTTGTCCTCGTTTGTCCGTAGTCCGTGGTCCGTTGTCCGTTGCAAATACAATCGGATTGCAACGGACAACGGACCACGGACTACGGACCAGTGTGGGCTTGCTTCGCAAATGAAATGCCAGCAAGGGAACGGCCACCGCTCCGACCCGCAAGAACCTTTGTACCATACGGGCAGCGCGCCCGTTAGTCCGTGGTCCGTTGTCCGTTGCAATCCGATTGTATTTGCAACGGACAACGGACCACGGACAACGGACCAGTGTGGGAAGCGGTCTGCTCAAAGGTGCGAGGAGTGCGGAATGAAGCTAACGCTGTCGGAAGTGCTGGCCCGGCTCAACCAAATGCGCGCGACGATCGACGGTATTTCTTGGCAAAGCGCGGACGCGCCGCAACGTGCCCGGACTCTGGTTGCGCTGTTGCGCGACCTGGGGCCGGAGGCGACGCTGCACGCCTGTTTGCTCGACGGCGGGGAACTTCCTGGCAGCTGTATTATCGACCAGAAGGGCAAGGAGCGTCCGGAATGGCTGGCCCCCCTCGCGGCGGTAGCCGGCGCTGATATGCGCGCCGCCGAGGCAGCGCGGGACTCCGGAACTTTGCCGTCGTGCGCGGATTTCGACCTGCCCGGTCAGCGCCTCATCTGGGAAGTGATTGGTGCTTCCCAAAAGTCGATAGGCCTGTTCGCGCTGGCCGTGCCACATGCGCTGCCCGCGGACAGCGAAGTTGCCCTGCGCACCCTTCTGCAAACGGCGGCGGCCCTTGTCGCCGGGCGCCTCGACGTGCAACAACGGCAGCAGCCAGCCGCGCGCGACGAGTTGGCCGTGAATCTTGCCTTGGCGGACTGGGCGGAGGTCGGTGGGCCGGTGGCACACGAGTTCAACAACTTCCTCAACGCCCTCCTCCTGCATATCGCGGTGTTGGAACTGAAGATGACGCCGGAGCAGCGCCACGGTTTGGCGGACCTTCGGCAACAGGGCAAGGGCATAGCCAAAGTGGTGCAGCAATGGCAGAACTACCACCGGCGACCGCCGGGCGCTAGCCAATCGGTCGATTTGAATACGGTCGCGCGCGAAGCCGTACAAGCGTTGACCGAGAGTGAGCCGCGGGTGCGCCTGGAACTGACGACGGAGTCCGTGGTCGTGCCGGGGTTGGCCGCGGAAATCAAGCGGTTGGTTACGTTCCTGCTGCGCAGTGCCGTGGCCGTTACGCCGCCCGACGGGACGGTCACCGTCCGCACGGGCCGTGAGGCGGACATGACATTCCTCCGCATCCAGGACGCTGGGCCGGCCCTCGACCCACTGCACCTGGCAGAGTTTTTCGACCTTGGCCCCGTGCGCCGCGACGGCCGGAACAGCCTGGAACTGGCTGCGTGCAAGACGTTCGTGCGGCGGTTGCAAGGGAAGATCACCGCCGAAAACGCCGGGGAGCGCGGCGTCCTGGTATCGGTGGAAATGCCGGGCGGCTAAGCGCCTCTCGTAGCCGCAAGCGGCTCGCTTGCTGGCTGAACCCGCGCAGAAGCCAGCAAGCGGGCCGCTTGCGGCTACGAGAAGTGGCAACGCTCTTGTGAAACGAACAGCTAGGGGCCAGGCACCGCCGGTGGGTTTGCCGCCGCAAGCCGGCGCTGCTGCCGACGCAGCCACCAAATTTCCATCAGGTTCGTGGTCGGCCCGACGACGAAGAGGGCGTAGTATGGCGCGTGAATTGCCACTTCACTCAGGAACGCGTAGCAGCGCGTGAAGTCCGGACCGAACCAGCCGGTCAAGGAAATCTGTACGCCGCCGTCGCCACCCAGGCGGAACAGCGTCTCCACCACCGCCACGAGCGCGGCCACGACGCACTGGCGCGTCCGGGTCAGCGTCGTCGTCTTCGGGTCGGTAATCATGAAGAAGATGAACAGCTGGTACACCGCGCCGGTGATCGGCCCTACCTCCGTCTCGAACGGTTGACCGGTCCATTTGTGCCGGACGAATGCCAACAGGAGAAACGCCACGATATAGGTCAACGTGATGTGCAGCCGGCCGAGCCGCCACAGGATCAGCGAGCCGAGTAACCAGATAACGAGGATCGGCCATAGGTCATTGCCGACCTGGAACGCCAGGGGGGCGACGGCCTCGGGGATCAGGAACAGCAGGACACTGATGCTGAGGTTGGACGGGTTCCAGATGTGTCGACCGCCCACGCGGATGGCGTACTTGGAGGTAATCGCGATCAGGCTGCACAGGATGTAAGGCCACAGGAAGGGCGAGCGCACGATGATGCCGATGCTGATGCCGGAAATGTACGCGCTGGCCAGGTGTGGCCACTTGCCCGTCACGAGGCGGCCCAGGGCCAGCTCCATGAGGATCGCGACCGCGATGGCGACGAACGTGGGCGAGTAACTGTCCACGAGGCCGAACGTCATCTGTACTAGCCAGCCAGGGCTGTCGTACTGCTCCAGGATTTTGAAATAGTAATGGCCGAACGCCAAAATGAGGGTGATGAGCAAGGGGGCCAGGAACGGGTTCAGCGCGGCGAGCGTGCGCTTGTCGAAGCCGTACCACCCCTTCTTTTGCGGCGGCGCGGCGGGCGGCGGGGTGGACGGTTGCACGAGCGGACGGCTCATTCAGGCTCCTTGATGGCGTGGCGGCGGTTGGTTTCCAGCCCGGCGGTAAGCGTCTGCGTCTGCCCCGACGGCCAGCGGATTACAACCTTTTCGACCTTGGCGTCGCGGCCCAGGCCGAAGTGCAGGGGGCGCATGTTCTGCGACGCATAGCCGCCGCCGCCGGACACTTCCTGCACCTGTTCGTTGCCGTTCCAAAAGACACGCACCTGGGCGCCGATGGCGCTGCGGTTGCTGCGGGTGCCTTCCAGCGCGAACTGAAGCCACTGGTTCTCTGGCGTAACGGTGTTCTTGTAAATTAATAGCGGCCCTTTCTGGTTGGCGACCACCACGTCAAGCACGCCGCGGTTCCAGAGGTCCACCATGGCCACCGCCCGCCCATCATAAATGTCGCGGGCGCCCACCGCCCGGCACACGTCCACGAAGCCGCCGCCCTTGCCCAACCACAGGCACTTGGTCTGATAGCCCGACAGACTGCGGTTCCCGATCTCCCCCCAGTTTTTCGCGTCGCTGATGATGGTGCTGTTGGCCGTGGCGATTAAGGAATAGTCGTACCAATAGTTCTGATCGCGGTTCGCCGAGATGTAGCCGTTGGTCAGGTACAAATCGAGAAAGCCGTCGTTGTTCAAATCGCCGAACTGGGCGCCCCAACTCCAACCGCCCAGGTCCACGCCCAGGGCGTTCGCCTGGTCCGTGAAGCGTGGCCCGTCGCCGCCTTTGTTCGTCCTGGGCACCCACAGGTTGTTGCCCTGGAGCAAGTTGCCCGGTTCGGAGATGTTGCTGACGTAGACGGCAAACTTGCCCCGGTTGTACACGTCGCCGAAACTCACGTTCATGCCGCTTTTGGGCTTGGCGGTGATGCCGCTGGCGTCGCCGATCTCGTCGAACTTCTTGCCGCCGCGGTTGGCGTACAGTTCGGAAACGCCGTAGTCGTTGGCCAGGAACAGGTCGGGGTAGCCGCTGCCGGTCAGGTCGGCGGCACCCACCGCCAGGGTCCAACGATGGCTTTTGATGCCCATCGCCTCGGTCACGTCTTCAAAGGTGCCGTCGCCCTTGTTCCGCAGCAGGTATTTACGGCCGCCGTTCGTGGCAAACTGGAAACTATCCGGCATGATCTTGGTGGTTTTCAGAGCCTCCAACCTTACTTCGTCGGGCCAGTAGCCGGCGATGAACAGGTCGAGGTGGCCGTCGCGGTTGTAGTCCAACCACACGGCACTGTTGGCGTTGACCCACGGCGGCAGGCCGGCGTTGGCGGTGACGCGCGTGAAGCCCTTGCCCTTGTCGTTGTGGAACAGTTCGGGCTTGCCCCACTTGTAGACGAGCAGGTCTTCGTAACCGTCGTTGTCGTAGTCGCCCCAGACCGCGCCCGTGCAGACGCCGGTGCCGTCCTTGTTCAAGTCGGCGACTCCCATTTCCTCGGCCACGTCCTTGAAAGTGCCGTCGCCCATGTTTTGATAAAGGCGGTTCTTGCCGCCCTTGACGCTCGTGACGACGTAGAGGTCGGGCAGGCCGTCCTTGTTGAAGTCCACCACCGACACGGACGCGCCCATGGCGTTGACGATCGGCAAAATGTGGTTGAGCTGCGGGTCGAGCTGCGGCGCCTCGTGGACGAAATCGACGCCGCATTGCTTGGAGACTTCGGTCAGGTAGAAGCCGTAGCGCTTCAAGGACTCCGCGGGTTCCAGGTCTTTTTCGACGGCGGGCTTGCCGACGCCGGGCAAGTATTTCCACACCGCCGCGGTGCCGATGAGGGCGAGGAGCAGGAGGAGGAGTGCCAGTTGTTTGCGGGTCGCGCTCACGGTCTTAGGCTCCGCACCTTAATAGTTCTACTGTGTCAGTTGGCCAGGTGGCATAAGTATTTTACCCCGAAGGGGTTACATAACACAGCCCAGGGTTGCCGCGCAGCGGCTACCCTGGGGCGGAGAGCGCGGCCGCTATCCACAACCTACCCTGAAAGGGTTGCAGAAGAGCGCC
>JBBRLG010000085.1:0-16492 GCA_038231495.1 Gemmatales bacterium
GCCCGCGACGCAACTTGGTTTGCCGGAAGTCGAGCTGGGTTTGCTGCCGGGCTGGGGCGGCACGCAACGGCTGCCGCGCACCGTCGGCCTCGAACGCGCTTTCATGGTCATCCTCGGCGGCCGACGGCTCAACGCGCGCGAGGCCATGCACTGGCAACTCGCCGACGCCATCGCCACGACCGAGCAGGAGTTGCGCGAACAGTTCGCGGAACTGACCCGGCGGGCCCTCACCGACGGCAAGGTGCGGCGCGACCGTTACCCGGTCCGCACCTGGCGGCAGCGCGTGCTGGAGTCGAATTTCGTGGGCCGGCGGTTTCTCTTCCGCGGGGCCGAGCACATGATCCGCCGCAAGGCGCCGGAGGACATACCCGCCCCCGGCGAGGCGCTGGAGGCGGTGCGCGTCGGCTACAAGCAAGGCAAGGAAGCGGGCCTCGACTACGAGCGTGCCGCGGCCGGCCGGCTCGCGGTCAGCCCGGCGTGCCACAACCTGATCGGCCTGTTTTTCGAGAAGGAAGCGCGCCGCAAATTGCCGGCGGAACTGCGGACTGCCGCGGCGCGCGACGTGAAGCGGGTTGGCGTCGTCGGCGCGGGGACCATGGGTGCCGGCATCGTGCAGCTGGCGGCGATCCGCGGCTGCCAGGTCGTCGTGCAGGAGGTCAACGAGGAGGCGCTGGGTTTGGGTTTGGTGAAGATCAAGGCGCTGTTCGACAAGGGCGTGGATCGCGGCGTATTGTCGATGGAGGACGCGGCCCGGGCGTTCACCGGCATCACCGGCACGCTGACCTGGGAGCGCTTCGACCAGGCCGACGTGGTTATCGAGGCGGCCCTCGAAGACCTGACGGCGAAGCAAAAAGTCTTTCACGAATTGGCGGCGCGCACCAGGCCGGACGCCGTGCTGGCGACCAACACGTCGTCGCTGTCGGTGACGCGGTTGCAGGAGGGCGTGCCGCACCCGGAGCGCGTGGCCGGGCTGCACTTCTTCAACCCCGTCCACAAGATGCCGTTGGTCGAGGTGGCTCGCGCCCCGGCGACCGACGACGCCACGCTGGCGACGCTCGTGCAGTGGGCGATCAAGCTGGGCAAGTTGCCGGTGCTGGTGCGCGACAGCCCCGGTTTCGTCGTCAACCGCGTGCTGATGCCGTACTTGAACGAGGCGGTATTGCTGGTCGCGGGCGGGTTAAAGATCGAGCAGATCGACGAGACGATGCGCCGCTTCGGCATGCCGATGGGTCCGTTGGAGTTGCTCGACCAGATCGGCCTGGACGTGGCGGAGCACGTCGCCGGGTCGATGCAACCTGTCCTTGCCGGCCGGTTCGCGCCGAACGCCGCGTTCGCGCTGCTGCGGGAGAAGGAGTGGTTGGGCCAGAAGAACGGCAAGGGTTTTTACAACCACCGCGCCAAGAAGCCGGTGCCGAACGTGCTGGCCCAAAACCTGCTGCAAAGCGAGCTGGCGACAACGGCGTCGGCGGTGAGTGCCGCGTTGCCGGCCGCGTCGCGCCTGCACGAGGCGCGTGAGCGCATGGTGCTGCTGATGGTCAACGAGGCCGCCCTGGCTCTGGCCGAAGGGCTAGTCGCGGACGCCGACACGCTGGACGTGGCGCTGGTGTTCGGCAGCGGTTGGGCACCGCACCGGGGCGGGCCGCTTCACTACGCGGACCAGCGCGGGCCGGGGGAAGTGGTGGAGGCGCTCACGACGCTGGCGGAGCGCCACGGGCCGCGCTTCCAGCCGTGCGCGGAGTTGACGCGCCGCGCGAACGCCGCCGCTTGCGGCTGAGCGCGCGGGCGCGCTCAGCCGCAAGCGGCCAATTCGATACTTGACCTCCGCGGCAAATCGTGGATAACAAGGGGAACTTGCGCCCGACCCGACGAGACTCGAAAGGAGAACCGCATGGAGCCGTCCAAGCCGGAAACCCGCATCCAGGAACTGCACCTGACGCTGCCCACGCCCGCCAAGCCGGTGGCCAAGTACAAAATGACCGTGCAAGTCGGCAACATGCTCTACGTCTCCGGCCACGGCCCCGCCAAGATTACGGACAAGACGCCGGTCGTCGGCAAGGTCGGCTCCGACCTGACGCTCGAGCAGGGCAAGGAGTCGGCGCGGGCCGTCGGCCTCAACATCCTCAGCACCGTGCGCAGCTCCCTGGGATCGCTCGACAAGGTGAAGCGCCTGGTCAAGACGCTCGGCATGGTCAACTGCCCGGCGGACTACAAGGACCAGCCGCAGGTCATCAACGGCTTTTCGGAGTTGATGGCGGAGGTGTTCGGCGACGACGCCGGCGTCGGGGCGCGTAGCGCCGTCGGCATGGGGTCGCTGCCGGGCAACATCGCGGTCGAGATTGAATGTATTTTTGAAGTGACGGATAAATAACCCATTGCGACCGTCCGTCAGAGCCGCGGCGCGCCGACAGAGCCGCGACCGTCAGGGAGCGGAGACCCCACCGCTCCCTGACGGTTGCGGCTCTGTCGGCGCGCTACGCGCGTAGATCACCACGACGCCTTCCTTGTAAACCTCCCGCCACCGGGCTGTGTGCGGCTCGCGCACCGCCGCCTCCAACACCGTCAGCAAATCCTTGTGATTGCCGCGCCTGTCCAGCACGAGGAAGTCCACGGCGTAACGGTCGAGGATCGCCTGCCAGTCGCAGCGCACGTTGTGGACGGCCCAGAATTCGTCCCACACCGCGTCGGGGTAAATCTCGATGCGCCCGTCCATGAAAACGCGCGAGTCGTCGAACTGGTTCCAGGCCAGGAACTCGCCCCACTCGAAGCTGGCATACAGCCGCGCGCCTGGTTTTTCGAGCTTGAGGTAATTCACCGCCGCGGCCAGATCGTATTCGTCCCGGTGGGCACGGTCGTTCGCACGCAGGACCGGGTTGTACGCTTCGAGCCAGGGCAGGCTGAACCCCATCACCAGCACCAGTGCCGCGACGATTAAACCCGACCCGAGCGTTGGCTTCTCGTTCGCTTCGTCGTCGCGCCAGCGCGCGGCCAGGCCGGAGCCGTGCGCCGCCAGGATCGGCACGCAAATGAACATCCACCACGCGACCATGCGCACCGCACCGCACGCCAATGGTAGGAAGCAGAAAATCAGGCAGAACTCTTGCACCGTCGGCCGCCGACCGCCGACCGCGAACGCCACGAGCAAGAGCAGCACCGACAGGACCCAAAACCACGACAGGAGCAGCTGCATCCCCGGCGGCAGCCACTCCTGGATTTGCCGGGCCGACGCGACGCCGGACGTGTGCCGGACGTATTCGTAGACGTGGTAGCCGTAAGGGTTCGCGCACGTCGCCGCCACGCTGCCGGCCAGGCACAACAGCCACGGCCACGTCGCCCGCACGAACGGGGGCACCGCCGCCGGCAGCTGCTTGAACAGCGAGCCGGGTTTAGCCTCTTGGTAGATCGCGTAAGACGCTTTTAGCACCGGGGCAAGCGCGTAGCAGCCGATCAGGAGTAGGCCGGTCGGGAAACCGCCGTGCAAGTTGGCCCACAGCGCCATCACGAGCGGCGGCACGAACAAAAGCCGACGGCGTTTGTCCGCCCCGTTCAACAACCACGACAGGGCGATGAACAATAAAAAGGACGCCGTCTGCGGGCGGATGATGAGCAGCTGCCAGACGGCGAGGAACGCCAGGACGCAGACCGCGAACGCCACCTTGAGCGAGCCGGACCACCGCCAGGTGTGCAGCACGAGACACGCCATCGCCAAAAACAGGATAGCGGAGTTGACCGCCTGCACCAGGTCCAGGCCGCCGAGACTGTAGAGTTCGTAGAAGCTCACCTGCCAGAGCCAGTTGTTGTCCTGAAACGGTTGGCCGGCGACGGTGTAGGTGAAGTGGTCGGTGTCGAGCAATCGACCCTCGGCGACGATGGCGCGGCCGCGCGCCAGGTGGTGCCAGAGGTCGGTCTGGTAGTTGCGGTCGATGCCGGTGCTGACGAAGATCAGTGCCGGTGCGAGGAGAAAGCGTACCCAGTTGCCGGTCGGCAGCGGCAGGCGGCGGAGCGTGGCAAGCATCGGACCTCTCGACTTTGGCGGCGACGGATTCAAGACCCGCCAAAACTATAGGTCGAGATGGGTACGGCGGCAAACAAGACGGCGAGCCGGGGGCGAAAGCCCTCGGTGAACAGCCTCCTTTTTCAAAACCGGCGCGCCGGGGGCGAAAGCCCCTGGTATTGGCGATCCCAAACGGGCATTTAAGCCTTAGCGAGCGCACGCGCTTCTTTTCGCAGCGCTTAGTGGTCCAATTCACAAATAACGTCCAAGTTGTTGGGTGCCATGCTTTGGTACTCCAAAGCATGCTTTCGCGTACGAAAGCATGGCACCCGCCCCGCTTATCCGGGACACCATTTCTGAAACGGACCCCTTAGCGACTCAGGCGGTTCAGGTCCGCCAGGGTGCTTGTGGTCGCGTCGTCGCCGATGAAGAAGTCGCGCCAGTCGGTGAACTGATCCGCCGTGCCTTCGAGGTCGTATTCGTTGCTAATCAGGTCGCCAATGTAGGCCTGGACGAGGCGGTTGCCCGTCGGCGTCGCGTGGTGGGTGCCGAGTTCGGAGGCGAAATTTAACAACTCGTAAACCTTGCAAGCGGTCGGCAGGGTGCGCTGGCGTTTAACACTCAGGGCGTCCATGTTCGCCAGGCCGTAGATGCGCGTCAGATCGCCGGTCAGCCGGTGGAACGACGCGAAGAAGGGCGAGCCGTCGCACGCGCTGGCGCCGTCGCCGCCGGCAACCGGCACGGCCGTCGCACCCTCGACCTCGCCGCGGTTGTGCAGACCGGCGACGAGTTTGTAGAGACGATTTGCTTCGTTGACCGACGCCCAACTCCGGGTCGCCGACTCGAACCGCTGCCGCAGCGCCGCGAAACCGTCCTCGTTGTTGAAGCCGTCCAGCACGCGCGTCAGCGCGAACGCCACGCCGTCGTCACCCTTGCCGACGCCCAATTCGCTGCGAAAGGTCGGGCTGTAGCCGACCGCGCCGTTGCTGCAAATCAGCCGCATCAGCGACAGGTAGACGGACGGGCGGCCGAAGCCGTCGATGGGCGTGTCGAGGATGAACATGTTTTGGAAGTCGTCGCCGCCGACGAGGAAGGTGCCGTCCATGCGCGGCGAGTGCCGGCTGCTGACAACGCCGTTGGCGTAGCTGACGTTCTGGGCGTCATAGCGGCGGAGCAGGTCGCGAAGGTCGTCGTGCTCGATGGTCGCGGCGCTCGGGTTTGTCACGGCGAGTAGCGTGCCTTCGCCGTCGGCGTCGCGCTCCAGGCACCAGCGAATGCGGTCGTTGGGCGCGACTTCGCTGATGCGGTTGAAGACTTCTTCGTGCGAGAAATAGCGGAAGATGTTGCTGGTGAAGCCGAAGCGCAGGTGTAGGCTGTTCCAGAAGCGGTTGCTGGGGCGCACGGGTTCGTCGTTGAGCAGCACCTCGCGGACGAAGCGTTTGCCGGCGCGGTCCACGGCGCTGGTGACGGAAAGGTCCTTGACGCTGGTCGTGCCGTACTCGAATCGGGTGTCCATGATTTCCTCCGGTCTCGCTTCGGTTCTCGGTGTCCTTGATCGTGAGTAAGTTTCGCCGTTCGGCGTCCGGTTTTTAGCACGTTTCGGGGCGGTACTCAAAGTCAGTAGGTGAGGTTTTTTCGCGTTAATTGGCGTCAAGGCGATGACGCCGGTCACGCTGCGGACGGTGGCGGGAGTTCTGCACGACAAACTTCGGCAGCGTGACATTGGTCCGCGCCAGCGCTTGCAGGGCGCGGTGGTTCACTTCGTTGATGAGCGGGTTGATTTGCAGCGAGCGCCAGCCGCCGTTCATCCAGGTGTATTGCACCGCGGCGGTCGCCGTCCGCTGGAACGGCCACGGCGTGCGCGCACACTGGACGATTTGTTTGAACGGCAACTCCGGATGTTTGCGCAACACCCGGCCGCCCATCTGCACCGTTACGCCTTTACACGACGGCCGGCAGAAAACGGTCTGCAACGCCGGGCAGTCGAAGCCTTCGGACAGCATCATGCAGTTGGTCAACACTTCGAGCCGACCTGCGCGAAAGGCCTCCAACTGCGCGTCGCGGTCGCTCGCGCCCGTGACCACGTCCGACCGGACACCAGCCGCTTTCAGGAGATTGTCGGCCGCGTCGCACTGGTCGAGAGTGTGAAAATACAGCAGCGATTTTCCCCAACGCTGGCGGTCGCGCAAAAAGCACGCGACCACTTCCGCGGGCGTGTGCCGGGGGATGGTGTAGTGGTGGTACGGACTCAGGTAGCCGTCCTGGATCAGCGTTTGAATGCCCGCGTCCTTGATGACGCTGTCGAAGCACAATTTGACGCGGTCGGCCCGGAAGGGCGTCGCCGACAAGCCGAGGATGAAGCGCGGCCGAACCTGTTGGTGCAGACACGCCATGCTGTGAGCCGAATCGTGTTGGGCCTCATCCACGACGAGGAGGTCCAACCCGGTCGGCGGGTTGCGGTCGAACATGGAGATGAATTCGGCGCGCACGCCGATGCCCCGGTTGTCGTTTTCGGCGCGTGCCTGGCCGAGCAGGTAGCGGCGCATAGCCACCCAGCCGACGCGGATACCCAACCGTTCTTGCAACGCCCGCGCGATGAGTAGGCCCATAACGGTCTTGCCGGCGCCGGTCGGGCTGTCGATCAGGATCGACCGCAGCCCCTTGTCGCAAAAGAGATCGACGGCCTTGGCGACGATCCGTTGTTGGTAGGGGCGCGGTTGCACGCCGGTTTGCGCGATCAACGTGTTAACGTCCATTGTCAGTGTCCGCCCGCTCAGGAACCCGTTTTCACTGAAGGCGTTCTACCATCTTAGAGTAGTCGGCCAGTAGGTTAGCAGGCAAAAAAAGTGTTCGCCGCTTGCGGCGTTGCGGAGACAAAATAAGCCTCAAACCAGCTCGTCTTTAACCTTCTTCCCCAATTCGAGGAGGGTCAAAAGTGCGGCCTGGTCGTCGGCCGCGATGGCGTCGCGGAAGTGTTGCAACTGGGACATGAAGCGATCGAGGCCGTGCAGCACGGCGTCCGGATTCGCCCGAAAAATGGCGGCCCACAAGGCCGGGTTGCTGGCCGCAAGTCGCGTGGTGTCGCGGAAGCCGCTGGCGGTCAGCTCGTACCAGTGCGGCGGCAAAACGCCGGCCAGCGCGGCAGCCACCATATGCGGAAGATGACTGGTCAACGCCAGGGCGTCGTCGTGTTCGCGCGGCGACAGCAGGCGGACGGAAGCCCCCAACGCTTGCCAAAACAAAACCACGCGCTCCAGGGCCGCGGCGTCGGTTTGGGGCGTCGGCGTGACGACGACGAGCCGGTTGACGAGCAAGTCAGCGTCGGCGTACGGCAAACCTTGTTTTTCCGACCCGGCCAGGGGGTGGCTGCCGACGAACGCCGCGCGGGAAGAAAGGTGCTGCTCGATTTCGGCGACGAGTTGGGCCTTCGTGCTGCCAACGTCCGTAAGGATCGCACCGGCCCGACAGTGCGGACCGGCAAGGATCGCTTGGCGGGCGATGCAATCGACCGGCGTGCAGAACACGGTCAGGTCCGCGTGCGGCACGGCCTGGACGAGGTCCCTGAAGCCTGTCTCGATCAGACCCTGGTTGCGGGCGAGGTCGAGCGCCTCCGGGTTTTGGTCGATGCCGATGACGCGTGCCGCGACCCCCCGGCGGCGGGCGGCCAGGGCGATCGAGCCGCCGATCAATCCGACGCCAACAATGGCCAACGTTTGGACGCGCATGAATCCGAGGCCGTCGGCAGGTTGCCCGGTTGAGACGCTAGGAGGAAAACGGCCGTTTCGCCTGGGGCTGCGAACGCTCGTACTGGTCGGCCATCTCCTGCGCGATCCGGTCGCGCATCTTCTTGTTTAACAGATTCCCGTGGTCCTTGTCCGGCACAATTTCGATCGCCGCGTCGCTGCCGAGTTTTTTAAGCGCGTCTTGCAGGAGGCCGACCGCCCCTTCGAGGTAGAACGTGTCGTCGCCGCCGGTGTAGACGTGAAGCTTGCCCGCAAGCTTGGGGCCGAGCGTCTTCCAGTTGCGCTCAAGCTGCAAGCGGATGTCGTACTTCTCCCAGGCGCGGGCGACCTCGGCGTCCACCGCGCCGGTGGTGCGGTTCCATAGTTGGAGCGGCTTGCCGTCCTTGCCGCGCGGGCTAAACACCGCCTCGAACGATCCGAGTTGACCGCCGTGGCCCATGACCGCTTCCATGTCGGAAAACGGCTTGTAGAAGAGGACCGGCTTCTTGTTCATGCGGGCGATGGGTCGTTCCTTGCCGTCGGCGTCCACGAACAGGTTGACGCCGGGTTTCGTCAAGTCGATGCGTTGAAAGTCGCGGAAATCGACCGGGTCGGGGGAGGTGGACCAAACGCCGCCGAAGAAGTCCGGGTACGCGACCTGCAACCACAGGCTGCTCCAGCCGCCCGACGAGTGGCCGGTCAGGAACCGGCCCGCCGGCGTGCCGACGCCGTGATACTCGCGCTCGATGGCGGGGATCAGTTCTTCCACCAGAGCCTGGCCGCACGGGCCGTTGTTGGCGGAGTCCGCGAAGACGTGGTGGCCCAACCCGCAACTGGGATCCAGCATGACGTGGAGCATGTCGGTGCCGGCCACGTTGGTCGCCTTGCGCCGGGCGGCGCCA
Organism: Gemmatales bacterium; assembly: GCA_038231495.1. Classification (GTDB taxonomy): domain Bacteria; phylum Planctomycetota; class Planctomycetia; order Gemmatales; family Gemmataceae; genus JBBRLG01. The sequence goes on from JBBRLG010000085.1 coordinate 8,616, forward strand.
AACGCGGCGAAGTGGTTGCCGCCGAAGCCGGGGATTTCGTAAACCACCGGGAATTTCACGCGCGGGTTGTTACAGTACGATTCCGGCAACACGACGCCGGCCCGCAGCTTGGTCGGCCGGCCGTGGAACTTGGTAAGCAGCTTGCTTTCAATTTCGACGAGCTTCACGTTGTCGGTTTCGACGAACGACTTGGCCTTGTACACTTCCGAGAGCGTGAGCGCCACCGGCCCGCTCGTCGCGGCGTCGAGGTCGCGGCGCAGGGTCGGCGAATGGACGTTGCCTTCGCTGGTGCTGAAGCTGGCGTCGCCGCGATTAAAATCCATGACCGCCTGGATCGACCACGTGCCGGCGGGCACCTTGTCCAGCGCCAGCGGATAGGCGAGAGCGTCCGTGCCGACCACCAGGGTTTCGCCGGGTTTCCAATCCTTCACGTCGAGCGCGAAAAGCGGTTCGGGTCGGAACCAACTCGGCCCGGAACGCAGGTCGTGGACCGTGTCCTTAAACAGCATGACGTAGACGCGCCCCGTGAACGGTTGCTCGCGGACCGTCTTCTCGAAAGTTAAGTGAAACGCCAGCGGCTTGCCGTCCGCCCGCACCGGGCCGGCGAGGAGCAGGAGGAAGAAAAAGGGCAGTGTCCGACGGAAGGCGAAGACGTGGCGTACACTCATGTCGCGTTACCTCTCGGCGTCCGTTCACCGCGCGGAATGCGATGAATAGGGCGAATAAAGAGAGTGTAACGAAAAATAGGGTTAAGCACAAGACGCGGTTTATAAGTACATCCTTGTGCAATTGTTATGGAATCGAGATATTTCGATTGGGTTGCAGTTTTAGGCGAGCCGGGAGCGTAAGCGACCGGAGTTTGCCGTACACTCCGGTCGCCGACGCCCCCGGCGCGCCCTGCCTTTGAGGCTACGGATTCGGCTCAAAGATGATTTCGGTAATCGGATGCACCTCCCAGGCGGTGGCCGGCACCCGGCGCGGTTCCTTAAACGAGCCGACCACGCCCGGCAAATGGTCAATGTCGTAGAACAACGATCCGGTAATTTGCACGGGGACCGGATTCTCGAAACGCAAATAGCTCGAGGTATTCACCGTTAAATGGCTCTCGGCCAGAAAGTTTTTCAAGGCCTGACGGGGCACCTGTAGTTTGGTGCGCGTGGGGCCTGCGGGCGGCAGGCCCGTGATCTCCATATTCATGTAACGAATTTCTGACCCATTCGGATCCGTCCCAATGATAAGGTGATAATCGTTGTCGTTTGCTTCCTTCTTGGCCGCGTAGAGCCACGCCGTCACCGTCACGTTGCGTTGTTCCTCCTTCACCCGGTCTGAGGTTGGATCCTTGGTGATGGGCGGGGCGTGGCTGCGCATCATTTTGTCCGGGGCGTCGTCCAGCTGCTTGTCCAGCAAATCTTCGAGCGCGGCAAAGACCGTGGGGTCGCCGTCGGCAATGGAGGTCTTGGCCGCCATGCGGTCGGTGCCGCTATAATCGTCGTTGGCAGCGGCGACGGGGAGCAGGCCAGCCGCCCGCCGTTCAAATTCGTAAGGCGCCTCCTGCGACCGGGTGATGCGATACGCCTTGCCCTTGGGCGAGGTGAAGTATTCGGCCGGGGTGGTCGGTTCGACAACCTGCGGGCAGATGATGACCCACGGAGTCGGGCACGGAGTCGGGCACGGACACGGGCAAAAGCGCCGGCGGAAGTGGGCGTCGCTGTCGTCGACCGCTACCAACGTGATCGCGGTGGCGAAAAGCCCCAGGACGATGCTTTTTCTCATGGGTGATCGATCCCTTTTGCAGAAAGGTCTGGGTGGAACCTCCCGATGCGGGAAGCACAATACACCAGATGGTAAACGGCAACGCGGTACGAGGACAAGGAAAAACCGTTGGCAAAACTCCTTTGGGTGTGGCAAAACTTTCGGGAGGTCTGCTGTAGGAGGGGCTTCCAGCCCGTCCAGAGGACACGGACGGGCTGGAAGCCCGTCCTACGGAAGAAAGCCCTCCCGAAAGATTTGCCACACCCACTCCTTTTTGTCGACGGCCCTTTTGCTCGTGCAAACGGTCGCGGCGTTGGTACAATGGGTGGAGTGTAGCACGGGAACACGGGGAAATTCACTTTACCCGAAGAGGTGTACTATGAATGTGGTTCTCGTGAACAGTGGCCGCGGTATCGGGATCGTCCTGGGTCTCCTCCTGGCAGCGGCGAGTTATGGGCAGGCGCCGACGCCGGCCCCGATTCCAGCCAAGTCGGGCGTCAACCAGACGCCGAAGCCAATGCTTGTCGAACCGGCGCCGAAGCTGGCGGCCAACCAGACGGTGCAGCCGGCGGCGCACCGGTTGGAAATCGTCACCGGGTTGCACTCCAGCGTGCATTATTTCGGCAAGGGTCTCGCGCCCACCGAAATGGCCGCCCTCCGCGACCTCGAACGCGCGGAGAATGAGGCCAGCTACGCCGAAAGCATGGCCTCCCTCCGGCAGCTTTATCTCAACAACGAATTGGCCCGCGAGCGCGGCGGCCAACTCGTGCAAACGGCCCGCAACACCACCACCGTCAGCACTTACGGCACCGGCATGGGCGGTGCGGCGGCATCGCCGTTGCAAATGGGGTACGCGGGCATTCCGAACAACTACGCCCTCGTCGCCAACCCCTACGGCACGGTGTACCCCAGCCAGGTCGCCTACAACCAACTCTATCCCAACGTTTACACGCCGGGCTACTGGGGCGACGCGAACTTTGGCGGCACCGTGACGACGGTGGAGAACGTCCAGTACGGCTCCGGCAGCGATAGCAAAATCAAGCAGGAGCTGTTCAAGTCGATGTCAACGCAATACACGCCGGAGAACGTTACCGGCCTGTACCGGAGTCTCGACGCTGCCATGAGCCGCGTCACGGGTCTGCCGCGGGTGCGCGAGGCGCTGGGCCAATCCGATCCGAGCGGCATCGCGCTGGCCGGCTACGGCCAGGTGACGCTGACCCTCAAGGACGGCAAGGAATTGAAGGGTAAGCTGGTGCGCGAAGACGGCGATTGGCTCTACCTGGAGTCGGACAACGAGGATGTCAGCGTCCGCAAGGCCGACGTGGCACGGACCGCGCGGCCGCGGCAGAAGTAGGGGGCATTTGCCGCTTGCGGCTGAGCGCTCCAGCGCTCAGCCGCAAGCGGCTATTCGTTTGCCGCGCGCAGCTCTGGAAACACGTCCACCGGCAACCCCGCCGCACGAATCTGTTCGCTCAACTTCTTCACCGCCGCGAAGCGATAGTTCGCCACCTGCTGCTCGCTGATGCCCAGGTGGGCCGCCACGTCGCGGTTGGTCCAGCCCTTTACCCACAGAAGCTCAAGCACCTTCAGCCGCATGTACTCGCCGCGCTCCTGCCAGCCGCGCACGATCTGGCCCAGGCAACGCACGATGGCCGCTCTTTCGAGCTGCTCGCGCTCGTCGTTGCGCGCCCGACTCGACGCGGTCGGGTTGTGGTCGAACTGCTGGTTCATCAAGTCGCTGTTGCTGTCGGACAGCGAACGCAGCGGGTGCCGGCCGGACTTACGGAGGTGGTCGGTCAACTTGTGCGATGCGATGGTGAACAAATAGGTCTGCAACTCGCGGCGGTCGTCGAAGTTCGGCAGGCTGTTGAGGAAGCCGACGAACGTTTCCTGGACCACGTCCTCGCTGGCCGAGCGGTCCCGCAAGCGCCGCTGGACGAACGCCAACAGCCGGCCTTCGTAGCGCGCGATGAGCGTCTCCCAGGCACGGGAATCGCCCTGGCGAATCTGCTGGATCAGCAGGCGGTCGCTGTCGGATGGCATGGGAATTAGAGGATGAAGGATGAAGGATGAAGGATGAATCAAGACAATCAAGGCTTTGATTCATCCTTCATCCTTCATCATTCATCATTTCCTTTATTACCAGAGCAGCAGCAGCGCCCCGACGACGAGGCCGATGATGCCGAGGGCCGTCGCCCGTAGCAGCGTGGTGTAGTAACCCTTGGTCGCTTCTTCCAGCCGCAGGTAGCCGCCGCCGACCAGGAGCAGGGCGACGAAACCGGCCAGCGTCATGCCCGCAATCTTCATGCGGCCGCCGGACCGCTCCTCCCGCGCCTTGACCTGGAAATACTTCACGTCGTCGTCCGTGACTTTCACCGGCACCATCGCGACTTCCGTCGCGACTTCCGTCGCGCCTATGATCTTCATTTTTTTTACGAAGTAGGTCGCCTCGCCGACGATGCCGCGCCGCTTCAAGTCCTCCGGCTTCGGGCTGTAATTGTCACCATAATCCTTGGCTAACCTCTTGGACACCTTGTCGCAGGCGTCCTTCACAGCGTCTTCGTTGGCGTCCTTCAGCGCCACGGCCACGGCGTCGTCGTAGGCCTTGGCGAGGACGTCATTGGTCGCGTCCTCGGGGGGCTCCATACCGATGACGCCGTACCCTTTCGCCGTATCTTCCCACACCACCACCGGCGGACTGGGCGGATAGCTATTGTTGCCGACGTTCTTGGCGACCGGCGGGTGTTTTTGTTTCCCCTTCGGCGGGGTCTCTTGCTTCCCGTCCTGCTTCGGCGGCTGGGGAGCCTCGTCTTTGGCGGGGGGGCCAATCACCTCGGCGGGTTGGGCCTTTGCGTCCTGCTTCCGCGGCGGCTTGGGGGCCTCCTGGGCCGCACAGCCGATCGCGCCGGCGATACACAGACCGAGCAGGCCGACCCTCAAGAACCATGACTTACGCATCGTTGCAACCTCCTCTCGGTCGTTAGGCGTATCGTAAACGCATCTTTTTCGCGGCGGGCGGTGACGGTGGATCCCACGGGCTGACCACTTGCACGATCGCGGACGACAACACCAGGGCCACGGCACCCATCCAGTGTTCAAAACCGACGGGCAATAGCAGTAACAAGGCCCAGAAGCCCGACGCCAGGATCGGCCCGACGCTGAAACGGCTCGACCGGCGGCGGTCGGTCATCCGCCACCAACGCAGGGCGAAGAAAGCCAGGGCAAAGTAACTCAGGTAGCCGGCCTCGTTCAGGTCCGTCGTATTAAAGAGCGACATGCCGTAGCTCAAACTCGACAATTGATAGTCGGTCGGATCGGTCATCGCCGCGTTGAGCGACCAGCCGTGCAGGAAGAGCGACAGCCCGCCGATCAGGCCGCCGAGGACCATCATGACGATGCGCCGCATCCACGCGTCGCCGCGCTTCTCGGTGAAGAACTTGCCGGGCACCAGGATCGCCCAGCACGAGGCGACCGTCAGGAAGAACAGCGTGCCCAGCGCGGCAAAGTCGCGCGTCCCGGCGACCGCGGCGGCCAGGGTGGTGGCCAGGGCCGCGAACAGCACCGTGGCACTCATCGAGCCGGTCAGTTCCAGCAATTGGCCGCGGAGGGTCGTCGCCGGCAGCGCGGTCATCATCGGGGGTTGTTCGGGTTGGGTTGGCATGGCTGCCCTCGTGGGTTTTCCTGCGGGAGAGAGGACCGGAATCGCCGCCTTCGCCTCGGCCGGGCCGTGGCCCAGCTTCTCGATTGCGCGGGCCATCTCCGTCATCGACTCGTAGCGCTGGGCCGGGTTTTTGGCCAGCGCCTTGGCGACGATCGGCAAGTATTCGGCCGGCAGCCGGGTCAGGTCGGGCGGCGCCGTCAAGTGCTTCATCAGAATCTCACCGGCACTCTCGCCCTCGAAGGGCACTCGGCCGGTGAGCATTTCGTAGAGGATGATGCCCGCGGCGTAGATATCGACCTGTTTGTTGTAGTTGCCGGTCGAAATCTCCGGGGCCATGTAGTGGACGGTGCCGACGCTTTCGGTCTGGGCCACCCGGCCGCTCTGGCTCATCGATTTGCTCAGGCCGTAGTCGCCGACCTTGAGCACGCCGTTTTCCAGGAAGATGTTGCCCGGCTTCAGGTCGCGGTGGACGATGCCGTGGTCGTGCAAATAGCCGATGGCCCGCGTCAGCGCCAGGAACCACTCGCGGACCAGCTCGCGCGGCAAGCCGTTGGGGTGGCGGGCCAGCACGGTGCCGAGCGTCTCGCCGGCGACGTTTTCCATGATGACCCACTGGTCGCCGTGGTTGTCGGGCCGCAGGTCGTAGAGGTTCACGAGGTGCGGGTGCTTGAGATTCAAGCACTGGCTCATGCCGCGCATCTCGATTTCACGGTCGCCGCGGACGAGCTTCAAGGCCACTTCCTTGCCGCCGTCGCTGAGCGCGAAATAGACCTCCCCGAAGCCGCCTTTGCCGATGCCGCGCTTGAGGGTATAGCCTTCCAGGGGCCGCTGTCCCGAACTGTAGGTAAATCGCATGGGAACCACCTCGGGAGTATTCCGAATCCTGCTCAATCTATCATTCGCTGGTCGGGCGTCCGGATTTAGTAATTGGGGCGGGTTTAGCTCAAATCGTCCCCAAATGCATGCCCACCGGCTCAATGGTAAAGCTGATCTCGTCGCCCACTACCGTCGCGTTGGGGCCGAGGACGCCGCGCGGCGCACTCTTCTGGCCGTTGACAAAGAAGTTGCCTTCGTGCCGCAGGCCGACGCCGTCCTTGTGCCGGAACAGCACCACGTTCTTCTTCAAGTCCGGAATGCTGACGTGGACCTGGGGGCCGCTGCCGAGGACGAGCGTGTCGGCCATCAGCAAAATGCCGTCCACCGTTAATGATAACCGATGACCACTCACCAGGTCGAGGCGCGCCGTCGCGCTGACCGGCACCGGCTGGAGAAACTGAAACTGGCACGACGTTCCCAACGTCACGCGGTCGCCCGGACGCAACAGCGCCCGCGTCAGCGTCTGGCCGTTCACCTGGATCGGCTTGACCGCTTCCAGGACGTAGCCCTCGGCATCGCGCGACAGGCTGGCGTGCAGTCGCGACACGTCCGCGACGAGCGGCACGTCCACGTGCGCTTCCGGCCCGGCGTGGCCGAAACTGAGCCGATTATTCAGACAGACCAGGTAACCCCCGACGCCGTCGATCCACAACAAAAACCGGCCCGGCAAGCCGTCGCAGACCATGTCGTCGCGCGGCCCCTTGGTCGCCACCGGCGGGGCGGCGGCCTGGGTTACGGGTTCGAGCGCCTTCCACGCCCGGCCGCGCAGCTTACGCGCCTCGGCGTGTTCCGGTGCGACGGTCAGCACTTGCTCGGCGATCTCGACGACTTCGCGCCATTGGGTCGCGTCGGCGGCATCGAGCAAACGCTTCTGCTGCACGCCAAACTTTTGCTGGCGTACTTCGAGGTCCTTGTGGAACTCTTCGAGGGCGCGGTACGACGTGAACAGCCGACGGCGCACCTTCTCGACGATTTCAATGGCGGCGGCGAACTCGCCCAGGCCAGCCTTCTCGCGCGCCCGGTGCCAGTCCTTGACGGACTCTTCCAGCACCTTGAATTCCGGCAGGCGGACGCCACGGGCTTGCAGCTTGCCGATCGTCTCTTCCGCGCGGCCCAACTCGCCGGCGTGCAACAGGGCACGGGTTTCGGCCATGCCGAGGCGTGAAAGGGCGACGCGCAGTTGGCGGGCGGCTTTTTCTTGAGTTTGAAGTTGTTCGGCTTCGAGCAGGTCGCGCCAGGCGGCTTCGGCGTCATCCTGTTTTAGCCGGCGTTCGCCGCGCTGGATGAAGGCGTTGGCGAGCTTGGTCACGAGTTCGCCGTGGCCGCGTTGGGCCTGGGCTTTGGGCTGGGCGAGGACGCGCTGGGCGTCCTCAAGGCGACCGGCCTTGAGCAGGTCCTGAGCCTGCCGCTGTAATAGCCACGCGAACCCTAGCATTTGTCTTTGTCCTTGGTGAATCGTAACCCTTCACTCCCCCCTTACGAAGGGGGGCAGGGGGGGTGCTGTAGACGCTAGATGTCCAGTTCGTAAGTTGACCGCCAGTCGGTCGTAGCCGCAAGCGGCTCGCTTGCTGGCTTCTGCGCGGGTTCA